>JAKSJT010000061.1 GCA_024402125.1 Bacteroidales bacterium | reverse complement strand
TAGACGATGTCAACAGAATGCACTACACCCAGCAGGAGTACCTGAAGAGTGAAGAAGAGATGGCTTTGCTATTCCCTGAGCATCCAGAAGTTCTATCAAATACACTAGAGATTTGTGACAAGATAGAAAGTTATACTATCGATAGAGGTCACGTCCTTCCTAAATATGAAATCGATGCTGAATTCATGAAAAACATCGATTTCTATCTGGACAAGTACAAGAGCATCATTGACGAAGGTAGATGCGACAAGAAAGGTAACGATAGAGGAGTAGAATTCACTCACTCGGTAGCTTACCTCTGCTATCTTACATACGAAGGTGCAAAATGGCGTTATGGTGAAACCCTCAACGAGGAACAGGAAGAGCGAATTGACTTTGAGCTCAAGACCATCTGTAGAATGGGTTTCCCGGACTACTTCCTCATCGTACAGGATTATATCGCTGCATCTAGAGCTGCCGGATCCATGGTTGGTCCAGGCCGTGGTTCTGCTGCAGGTTCTGTAGTTGCATACTGCCTAAAGATTACAAACCTTGACCCTATCAAGTACTCTTTGCTTTTTGAGAGATTCTTGAATCCAGACCGTATCAGTATGCCTGATATCGATGTGGACTTCGAGGACCTTGGTAAAGCTCATGAATACGTAGAAAAGCGTTATGGTTCAGACCACGTTTCGAGAGTTATCACATTCGGAACTATGCTCGCAAAAGGAGCCATCAAGGATGTCTGCAGAATATCAGGAGTAAGCGTTGATGAGTCAAACCGTCTCTCTAAAATGATTCCTGACAGACTCAGTGAGATGGTTGAAAAGGAGTATCCTTACAATCCTCAACTCGATGAACTTAAGCCTGGATTCAAGCCATTTGAGAAGGATGTTGAAATCGATGACCCAGATAATCCTGACCAGAAAATAACGGTAAAGAAAACCTTCCAGAAAGGAAAGGAAGAAGTAGACGTAAAGATCAATCTCAAAAACTGCTTCAAACTTGTTCCTGAGTTCAAGGAAGAACTTGCAAATGGTCCAGAAATAAACAAAGAGGTACTGCAGTATGCCCTGAAACTTGAAGGCTGCATCAGACAGGTTGGCCAGCATGCTTGCGCTACCATTATTGGTAGAGGTGATCTTACGGACTACATTCCTATCTGCCTTTCTGAAGATAAAGAAACAGGACAGCAGGTTTGGACATCACAGTTTGATGGACATTACATTGAGGATGTTGGTATGCTTAAGATGGACTTCCTAGGCCTCAACACTCTATCAATTATCCATAAGACCCTTGATAACATCAAAGAAAGACATGGCATTGACATCGATATTGAAGCCATTCCAATTGATGACAAGGAAGCATATGAGCTTTACGGACGTGGTGATACAACCGTTGTATTCCAGTTCGAATCTCCAGGCATGAAAGAATGGCTTTCAAAGCTCCACCCAGAGCGTTTTGAGGACCTCATTGCCATGAATGCACTCTATCGTCCTGGTCCAATGGATTACATTCCATCTTTCGTTGCTAGAAAGCTTGGACAGGAGCCTATCTCATATGACCTTCCTGAAATGGAAGAATTCCTTGCAGAGACTTATGGTATCACCGTATACCAGGAGCAGGTCATGCTTTTGTCCCGTAAGCTTGCTGACTTCACAAAGGGAGAGTCAGACAAGCTCCGTAAGGCTATGGGTAAAAAGCAGATTGCCGTCATGATGGAACTTAAGGACAAGTTCATGAAAGGTGGTATGAAAAACGGACATCCGGAAAAGGTTCTTGACAAGATCTGGAAAGACTGGGAAAAGTTCGCACAATATGCGTTCAACAAATCTCACGCTACCTGCTATGCTTGGGTAAGTTATCAGACAGGTTGGCTCAAGTGCCATTATACCGCAGAATTCCTTGCTGCAAACCTTACCTGCAGTTTGGATAGCATGGATCAAAGAAAGAAGATCCTTGAAGAGTGCAAGTTACATAAGGTTAAGGTTCTCAGTCCTGATGTTAACGAAAGTGACAAGGAGTTCAATGTAAATAAGGCTGGAAATATCCGATTTGGTTTCGGTGGAATCAAAGGCTTCGGTGATAATACAACAGCTGCTATCATAAAGGAAAGAAAGGAAAACGGACCTTTCGCCAGCGTTGTGGACTTCGCCGAAAGAATGAGCGGTTCTATCAATAGAAAGAGCTTTGAAGCACTTATCTACACTGGAGCATTCGATTCATTCGGACAGAAAAAGAAGCAGTTCTTCCTCCCCTGCAAGAATGGTGAGCTCTTTATTGATGAACTCCTAAAGTATGCTGAACGCTACCGCATGGATGCTCAGGAGTCATCTATCTCTCTATTTGGAGACATGGAAGAAATGAAACCTATACCACCGGAACTTCCTGAAATGGTTGGAGATGAAGACACACTCGAATATCTTCAGAAAGAGAAGGAGCTCGCTGGTATGTATGTTTCTTCACATCCTCTCGACAAGTATGAATTTGAAATGACAAACTTCACAAACTGTGAATTGTCTGATCTCAATGCTCTTGTCGTAGAGTCCGAAGAAAAGAAAAGCCCAAAGAAGTCTGTCTGCATTGCCGGTATTGTAACTAATAGATCAGATCAGACAACAAAGACTGGCAAGCCTTGGGTAAAGGTTACTTTGGAGGATTATAGCGGTGTGTATGAACTCGCACTTTTCGGAAAGGACTACGAAAAGTATGTTGCACTTCTCAACATCAACTCATTCCTCTATATAGAAGGTGAAATCAGCGAAAAGTACTACCTCAAGCCAGAAGATAGAAAGGCTGGAAAAACTAGTCCGTTTGCATACAAGGTTAAAAGTATGATGCATCTTGGCAATGTAACAGAAACTTACCTCAAGGACTTTGCTATAAGATTGGAAACTCCTATGCTTAATGAATCATTCAGACAGGCATTGAAGAAGATTATCACGTCCAATAAGGGAAGAATTCCACTATCTATGACTCTTCATGACCCGAAGACAAATTACACAATTGATTTCTACTCAAGGAAGTTCTCAATTGCGATTTCTACGGAACTCATTACAAGTCTTAAACAGTACGGAATTCCTTATAGCGTAACTAAGAAGGCCAACTAAACAATAAACGGAGATGCATACTGGCACCTCCGTTTTCTTTTGTCTCAAATTCAATTAATTGACACCTTTATTAAGGTCTTCAATACTTCCTGCAACGATGTTTGCAACCTGAGCACGAAGTCTTGTTACACTTCCCTTGTCCACAGGATGAACTCTACTTGTCAGAAGAATAACTGCTGTCTTATTCTCAAGGTCAACAATCATTGATGTTCCTGTATAACCGGTATGACAGATTGTCTTATCTCTGCTGAAGAAATCGCCTCTGATACCAGCAGCATCACTATAATTATCCCAACCAAGAGCTCTACCGATCCAAGGTTCAATATAATCAGGAACTGTTGCCATAGTCTCTACAGTAAGAGGACTAAGGATTCTGTTGCCATTGATAGCGCCACCATTCATAAGAGCAGCAGCAATCACAGAAAGATCTTCCGCATTTGAGAAAACACCAGCATTTCCTGAATTTCCACCATTAGCAAGTCTTGCAAGAGGATCATGAACCTCGCCTATAAGAGGAAGACCGTTTGCCTGGACTTCAGTTGGAACACAAAGATTAAGAAGGTCTCCCTTTGGCATATAGCAAGTATGCTTTAGTCCAAGGACATCGAAAACGTGCTCCTGTGCATAGTCACAAAGCTTCTGTCCAGTGATATTCTGAAGGATATTCTGAAGTGTGATGAAATTCAAGCAGCTATAGATATGATCCTTCTTAGGCTCATGGTTTCTACCAACCTCTGTAGCGATAAGACGGATAAGTGAATCAGGCTGATTCTCTCCGAATCTTCTTACAAATCTGTCTCCATTATAGTATGAATCAAGACCAGAAGTGTGAGTAAGAAGATCTCTTACTTCAATATGAATTCTTTCACCAGTCTGAGGATTAACCCAAGGCTTGAAATCAGGAATAAATCTATTGACATTATCAATAAGACGAACCTGTCCATTCTCAACTAGCTGCATGAAAGAAAGCGTTGTTCCAACACACTTGCTCAAAGAAGCAAGATCAAACATAGCATCGGTTGTCATAGCAACAGTATCTGGCACAACCTGCTTATTTCCGTAAGCCTTCAGATATACAATTTTATCATCTCTTACAACTGAAAGGACTGCTCCAGGAATAGTTCCATCCTTAATTGCGGCCTCAATAACAGGATCCACCTGAGAAAGTTTCACCGGATTGATACCACACTGGTCAGGATTAACCATTTTTAGGCCCTCTGTTGATGTACAACCAGCAAAAAGGGCAACGGCAAGGATGCCAACAAAAAACCTCTTCATACGCTTTATTTTTAGAGAACAAACACTGCTTTAATTGGGAAATGATCGGAAATATACACTCTGTTATAATACTCCTTTGTTACAGTCTGATAACTTGAGCAGCTATCAAAACCACTGAAGAAGATATAGTCAATGATTTTCCAGTTGGCTTTCTTTCCCCAATCATTGAATGTATCATTCTTATCTGTAACAAAAGCAACCTCACGAGTATCTTTCATGACCTTTTTAAGGTCCTTTATCTCATCACTGTCAGGTGTCATATTAAAATCTCCTGTAAGAATCACAGGAAGATTCTCCGAGTTAATCTCGGATATTTTGCTTGAGATAAGTTCAAGACCTTTCTTTCTTGCCTCAACTCCTTCGTGATCCAAATGAGTATTGACAACCATGAACTTCTTACCTGTATTCTTATCCTTCATTATTGCCCATGTTGCCATTCTGTTGCATGCAGCATCCCAACCAATTGACGGCTTGGTAGGGTCCTCAGATAGCCAGAAGTTACCGGATTTTACAATACTGACTGTTTTTGTGTTGTATAAAATAGCTGAATACTCCCCTTCTTTTTTACCATCCTCTCTTCCTACGCCAACGTAATCATAACCCTTACATACGTCCTTTAGATAATCAAGCTGATCTTTTAATCCTTCCTGAATACCCATTATATCCGGTTTCTGATCTTCAATCATCATAGCAGAAGCAGGATATCTCAAATTCCAAGCGTTAGTGCCATCCTTCGCAGTACCATATCTGATGTTATAGGACATCACGGTAAGGTTTGTTGGTTTATTAGCAGCTATTGCCAAAACAGAAAGGCAAATAGTAGCAAATACTGTTATGATTTTTCTTTTCATCGTTTATAAATTGCTGATAGACAAAAGTACAAAAAAAGAGAATGACTAGGTCATTCTCTTAATCATATATTTACGGTTACGATTACTTTGAGAGTCTGAAGCCAATCTTCATTCCCTTGTAATTGTTAGTAATACCTGTAAGTGCACTCATTGATGATGAAGCACTACCAACTATTGACATAGCAGATTTCATGAATGAAAGGAACTTTCCACCATCAAACATCATCTCACATCCTGTAAGGTTTCCCTTAAGTTCACCTGTCATAGAAAGATACTTCATAGCTTTTCCGAACTGAAGCTGAACTGTTGATCCATCATTAAGAGTCTTCCATGTTCCATTAAGAGGAATATTACCTACGTTGCAAGTAAATGAAAGGTCCTCATTGAACACGAATGTTACTGAACCTGCAGCAAAACCGAACTTAGCAAGTGTATCATTGATCTTCTGCTCAGCTGTTGTTGCAACAGCAGTACCTGTAACATTAGCGATATCACTATCTCCTGTAAGGGCAAGTGCGACACTCTGATACTTCCATGTTCCTGGAAGGCTTACCTTGTTTGATGCTCCTGTATAAGAGTAAATAAGATCTCCGACCTTATTAATAATGCTTCCAGCCTTTGTTGAACCTGTTGCATTGTTAGCTGCTGTTGTAGCAGCACCTGCTGCCTTCTGAAGGATTGTTGAAAGGCTCTGAGCATTTGCGCTCATTGATGCAAGCATAAGAGCTGCTGCAATAATTACTATTACCTTTTTCATGATTTATTTGATTTAATATTATTCTTCATTTGCCCAGCCTTGAGCTTTAAGCGGAAGTTCAACACCATCTGGAGTTACAAGAACAGAGCCAACTTCCTCCTGCGCAAGGTGACCGATAATGTCAAATGTCTGGAAATCCTTTCTGAACTTATCAAGGTAAAGAATAGGAATTGTAAAAAGCAGACGATAATCATCACCTCCGTTCATAGCTGCTGATATAGGATCTATATCAAGTTCTTTGCCAATACTGAAAGAATTACCCTCAAATGGAATCTTATCAGCATAAATTTTAGCGCCGAGTCCAGAATCCCTTACCAGTTTCTTGACAGCATCTGAAAGTCCTCTTGTTACGAAATATCCTGTTGACGGATAAATCTCAGCATCTTCCATCTGATCAACAACGCTTGCATTAAGCTCTGGCTTAAGATAAGAACCTATAAGCATACGGTATTTAGTTAGATCAGGCTGAGTAGAATCATCATTTGTAGTGTTGAAAGAACGCTTCTCCCTCTCTAGTACTGACATTCCTAAATATGCTGCACCAAGACTTCCTGAGATACAGATAAGATCCTTACTCTTAGGACTTGGCTTCCTCTTTTCTGTAATAAGAGTGATTTCTCCAACTGCTGAAAGGCAGATTGAAAGACCGTTTCTAGAAGGTGTCAGATCAAGAGCCACATCAGAGTAGCCATACTCTCTTGCCGCGGTAGTGATACCTTTCCAAATATCTTTAATGTGTGAATAATCCAGTTTGGCTGAAACTCCAAGCTTTACGTCAAGGATTCTGGGATGAGCCATAGCTGACAAAAGTTCACCTGTTACACCAGTTACGCACTTATGACCTAGATGCTGTAATGGGAAATAAGTCAAGTCAAAGTCCATTCCTTCCAGATACATCTTGGAAGAAGATTTGACTTTGCTACCATTTGCTGGGGTAAACGAAACACAATCAGCATGACTGTACGATGTTTCAGTGTACAGTCTGCTGATTGCTTCAATTTTACCTATGCTGTTAAAGCTTTCTTCTGAAGACATCTGCTAGAGATTTCTGAGAAGATTATTAAGGTTAACCTTCTTGTCAATAAGTGATCTAAGCTCTGCAATAGGAATTCTCTCCTGCTGCATAGTGTCACGATCACGAACAGTTACACAATGATCCTCAAGTGACTCGTGGTCAACTGTGATACAATATGGAGTACCGATTGCATCCTGACGACGATATCTCTTACCGATAGAATCCTTCTCATCATACTGGCAGTTGAAATCGTACTTAAGATCATTCATGATGCTCTGAGCAAGGTTTGTAAGCTCCTCGTTGTTCTTAACGAGTGGCATAACTGCAGCCTTAACTGGAGCGATAGGAGCAGGAATTGAAAGAACAACTCTAGTCTCACCGCTTTCAAGTACTTCCTCCTTATATGAGTTAGAAAGAACTGCAAGGAACATACGGTCAACACCGATAGATGTCTCAATAACGTATGGTACATAGCTCTCTCCTGACTCTGGATCGAAGTACTGAATCTTCTTTCCTGAATACTTCTGGTGGTTACCAAGGTCGAAGTTTGTTCTAGAATGAATACCCTCAAGCTCCTTGAATCCGAATGGGAATCTGAACTCAACGTCTGTAGCAGCATTTGCATAGTGAGCGAGCTTCTCGTGGTCGTGGAAACGATAGTTCTCAGCACCCATACCAAGGTTAACATGCCACTTCATACGATTCTCCTTCCACTGCTTGAACCAGTCAAGTTCAGTACCTGGCTTGATGAAGAACTGCATCTCCATCTGCTCGAACTCTCTCATTCTGAAAATGAACTGACGAGCAACGATCTCATTTCTGAAAGCCTTACCGATCTGAGCAATACCGAAAGGAAGCTTCATACGGCCAGTCTTCTGAACATTGAGGTAGTTTACGAAAATACCCTGTGCTGTCTCTGGACGAAGATAAATTGTATTTGCACCTTCTGATGCAGCACCCATTGATGTGCTGAACATAAGGTTGAACTGACGAACGTCTGTCCAGTTGCATGTACCGCTAATAGGACAAACAATACCACAGTCAAGGATAATCTGCTTGTACTCTGCGAGGTCATTAGCATTTTCAGCAGCAACGTATCTGTTGTGAACTTCATTATACTTAGCAAGCTCTCTAAGAACGTTAGGGTTTGTTGCACGGAACTGCTCCTCATCGAAGTTCTCACCAAACTTCTTCTTACCCTTAGCTACTTCCTTGTTGATCTTCTCCTCAATCTTTCCGAGATATTCCTCGATAAGAACGTCAGCACGATAACGCTTCTTTGAATCCTTGTTATCAATAAGAGGATCGTTGAAAGCAGCTACGTGACCTGATGCCTCCCAAATCTTTGGATGCATGAAGATACAAGAATCAATACCAACTATGTTTTCATTAAGGCGTGTCATGGCATTCCACCAATAGCTCTTAATGTTGTTTTTAAGTTCTACACCCATCTGACCGTAATCGTATACGGCAGCAAGTCCATCATAAATTTCACTTGATGGGAAAATGAATCCATACTCCTTACAGTGCGCTACAAGCACCTTGAAAAGTTCATCCTGAGTCATATATAAAAATTAGTTTATTAAAATCTCACAAAATTAATCAATTATATCGGTAAATATGTCTGAGAACTGATATTTTACTTCTTCATCTGCTATTTCATTTAAAGGAACCATAACAAAATCTCTCTGCTTCATAAGAGGATGAGGTACCTTCAGCTTTTCTAGTGAAATGCGATGATTTCCGTAGAACAAAATGTCTATATCAATTACTCTCGCGTGATAAATTCTTTTACCGTCTTCTCCGTATTCTATTATCTCTTGTCTACCCATTGCCCTTTCGATATTCTTACACTTACTAAGAATATTTAGTGCGGCATTTTCATAGTCTGATTGAACTGGTAGAGAATACAATACAGCACAATTCAAAAAATTCTCTGAAGAAAAACCCCAGGGTTCAGTCTCTATTATTGTAGATAATCTTTGATAATGGCAACCAAAAGCTTCATCCATCAATGCTAGAGCCGTTTCTATATTCTTTTGCCTGTCACCTATATTGGTACCCAAAGAGAAATAGACGTCTATCAAATTCATCGGTTATTCTAGGGAGTTGCTGTCAACTCCATTACTGTAATCAAAACCGTCGGTCATATAATCATCGTCGATTCCAAGCTCGAGCTTTGCCTCATCTGAGAGCATGCTTTTATCCCAAACTGGATCGAAAGCAAGGTCAATTGTACAACCTGTTACTCCAGGAACATCCTCTACACTTCTCTTGACTTCTGCCAGCACCTCATCTGCCATAGGACAATTAGGAGCTGTGAAAGTCATCTTTATGTAAACATTATGACTCTTGTTAATATTTAACTCATAAACGAGTCCAAGGTCATAGATGTTAACTGGAATTTCTGGATCGTATACCTGCTTTAAAGCAAGGACAACGTTTTCATATAATGGAGCCAAAGCCTTTACGTCTTCAGCTGTCAAAACTTCCTGAGTCTGTTCCACTGTTTCGGTTTTATTATCGTTTTTATCTTTTTTCTTAAAAATGTCTAAAAGGCCCATCTTACTTGTTGTTTTCTATTGCAGTTGCCTTAATAGTATTGATCATTGAAACTAGACCATTAGCTCTAGTTGGAGAAAGATTTTCTTTTAGACCTATCTTGTCAATGAATGAAAAGTCATCACCGGCAATTTCAGCAGGTGTGCGACCTGAATAGATACCAATCAAAAGAGATATAATACCCTTTGTAATAATTGCATCACTATCTGCGGAGAAGTATAACTTTCCATCTTCCATCTTGTAATCAAGCCACACTCTAGACTGACATCCTTTAATCAGTCTATCTTCTGTCTTAGCTGATTCTGGATAGCCTGTTAGACTTTTTCCAAGTTCAATAAGGTATTCGTACTTATCGAGCCATTCCTCATACATTGAGAAATCGTCAATAACCTGTTATATTTGTTCGTTTAATGTCATTGTTCAATATTTTATGACAACATATCAATTGCCCTATTCAAACATTTGATGAAATACCGTGCTTCCTCAAGTGTGTTATATGGAGACAAAGAAATTCTAAGCATTCCTGTCACTCCGAAACGATCCATAAGAGGCTCTGCACACATCTGTCCTGAACGAACAGCAATACCCATCTTATCCAGAATAAGAGCCAAATCTTCATGATGAACACCATTCACAACGAAAGAGAATAGTGCTATCTTCTTAAATGTTCCACGAGGAACACCAAACAATTTAATTCTACTGTCAGAAGTCAATTCTTTGAGAAGATATTCTTTTACTTCCTCATATTTAGATACTAACTCAGTATCATTCATTGACTTAGCAATTGCTAAAGCTGTTTTGAGTGTAGGAATTGCATTAAAATTCTGAGTACCAGCCTCAAACTTTTCAGGAAGCGGAGCATAAGTAGTTTTAGCAAAGGTGACTGTACCTATCATCTCTCCACCACCCATATACGGTGGCATAGCTTCCAACCACTTTTTCTTGCCATAAAGAACTCCTGTTCCTGTTGCAGCATAAATCTTATGACCAGAAAAAGCATAGAAATCACAATCCACATCCTGAACATCAATTCCTCCATGAACTACACCCTGAGCTCCATCTATTAAAATAGGACAATTGTTTGAGTGACAAATATTTACTATTTCTTTTACGGGATTTTCAAGACCTAAAACATTAGAAATTTGAGCAATTGCAACAATCTTTGTTCTATCTGTCAAAAGAGTCTTAAGTTCATCTATATTCAACTGTCCTTCATCGTTAACATGCAGCACTTTTAGATTAGCTTTCTTTCTCTCGCACATTAACTGCCATGGAACTATATTAGAATGATGCTCTGCCTCTGATACTATAATTTCATCTCCTTCGTGAACGAATGCCTCACCAAAAGAAAAAGCAACAAGGTTAATAGATGCTGTTGTTCCGGATGTAAAAACTATCTCTTCCCTACTATGAGCATTAAGAAATTCCTTCACAAAATCTCTTGTGCTCTCATACTCATCTGTAGCATCTGTCGCTAGCTTATGGACAGCTCTATGAATATTTGCATTATGAAATTTTGAGAGATCTGTTAGCTTATCCAAAACCACATCTGGTCTCTGGGAAGTAGCCGCATTATCAAAATACACGAGCTTCTTTCCATACACCGATTGATTTAAACAAGTAAACTTATTTCTGAGTTCTTCTACTAACATTTCTAATCAATAATTTAGCCTACAAATTTACGAAAGTAATTCCATATATTAAGGATTTAGCCTAATTTTGTACATCACCGAAATAGATTCAGAATAAAATGATTGAGTACATTAAAGGAACCGTTATAGAATTAACACCTGCACAGGTTATTATTGAGACTTGTGGAATTGGATACAGCATTGAAATATCTCTTCAAACTTATGAGGAATTACATGCCAAAACTTCTGCCCAGGTTTATATTCATCACTACATTAGAGAAGATGAAGAACTATTCTATGGATTCGCAACTAAAGATGAAAGAGAATTATTCAGACTTCTTATCAGTGTTTCAGGAATTGGTGTCAACACAGCACGAATGATGCTCTCCTCTCTTTCTTCCAATGAGATTAGAGAAGCAATACTTTCAGAGAACATAACAAAGATTAAAGGCATTAAAGGTATTGGTCTTAAAACTGCCCAAAGACTCGTTC
>JAKSJT010000060.1 GCA_024402125.1 Bacteroidales bacterium | reverse complement strand
TGGTGTTGGGTTGTTTATTTGCGGTTCTCTTGGTTTTGTCGTATTTGTATCGGCTCATCTTGTTAGGTGTTTCTTGTCGATATGTCTTCATAGTATAGTGGTTCCTATGGCGGCTCTTATCGGTGGATGCTTTGCAGTTGGTGCAGATTTCCTTTCAGTTGTATTCGGAACCCCACTTCCATCAGGAAGCATGATGGCGATTCTGGGAGCACCTATCATTGTGTATATCTTATTATCTAAAAGGAGTTAGACTATGATTGAAGTTAAGGATCTGGTAATAGGATATAATGGTAAGGTCGTAAGAAAAGAGATCTCACTGTCAGTCGATAGGGGAGAGTGTGTGCTTATCGCAGGATCTAACGGATCCGGTAAATCCACTTTTCTAAGAACTCTTGCCGGTGAGAATGCTCCTCTGTCAGGATCTATTGAGATAGGGGGGACATGTACCATGGTCCCAACACATATACCAAGGGTGAAGGGATTTTCGGTGGAAGAGTTTATAAGAACTGGACTATATACTAGAAGTGATTTCTTCGGAAGGTTGGATGAGAAGTTCCAGCGTCGCATTGAGGAAGTCATGTCACTTCTTGAAATTGACTCTCTGTCAGACAAGGATATCACCAGAATCAGTGACGGAGAGTTCCAGAAGGCATGTATTGCAACTGCTCTGGTTAGACCCGCTGAAGTCCTTCTTCTGGATGAGCCTACTGCCTTTCTGGATGTTGACGGAAGATCATCAGTCCTTTCTTCTCTAAAGTCAAATAATGAAAAAACCTCCTTGACTATTCTGTTCTCTTCGCATGATATAGCAGAGTCTCTAAAGGTATGCGATAGAGTGCTAGCTTTCTGTAAGGATGGGTCCACATCCTTATCAGATAGGACATTGGAGAAAAAAACACTACTTTTGCAGAGTTGTTTTACAAGTTTTGAAATATAAAGATAGTTTTAATATATGGTTAGAAGAATTTCACTTATACTCATGGTAGTTCTTTCTGCTGTCATGCTTTCGTCATGCGGCGGAAAACATGGTTCCAGAAAGCATAAAGGCGCAGACAGCCTTGCTGTCGCTGCTCCAGTGTGGGAGAAGATGGATCCTATGGATCTTGAACTTAAGCCAATAAAGGCTTTCGCCAGAGATTGGATGGCTCTTGCAACCGGAAACCATAAGTCAATGAACTCCATGACTATCTCCTGGGGAACTATCGGTGAACTCTGGGGAAAGAATGTCGTAATTGTCTATGTGTCTTCAGACAGAGCTTCAAAGAAGCTCATGGATAAGAACAACTACTTCACTGTTTCTGCATTCCCTGATACAAGAGAATTTAGAGAGGCTCTTTCTTATATTGGATCCCACTCTATGACAGAAGATCCAAACAAGACAGAGACTGCTGGACTTAAAGTAGAGTACTCTTCACTAGGTAATCCGATGTTCTCGGATGCCGATCTTGTTATCGAGTGCAAGAAGATTTATTCGGATGAATTCAAGAAGTCACTTATGCCTGATGATGTACGTCACCTTTATGACGATCTGGGCGTACACACTTTCTACATCGGAGAGATTGTAAATATCTACACAAAACCTACTCCTGTGGTGGAAGAGATTGACGAATCTGAGACGACGGAGCAAGAGCAATAAGATAACCTATAATAGCAACTCCAAGAGTTGTAAGGATAAGGTCTGTCGCCTTGATTATTACAGGATAAGCAGTGACTGCGAAATTAGCCGGCATTTTGATCATGCCGGTTTTTTGTTGTAGTATGGCAAAGCATACTCCAATGACAAGTCCGGCAGCAAGGCCAAGTAGAGATATCATCCATCCCTCAAGGACAAATACTCTGCGGATAAGAGTGTCAGTAGCTCCCATGCTTCTGAATGTCTCTATATCTCCCTTCTTTTCAATTATGAGCATTGACAGACTACCGAAGATGTTGAAAGCGATGATGATGATGACAAAGATTAGGATTAGGAAGATGGATGCTTTCTCATACTTCATCATCTTGTAGAGAGACTCGTTCTGATGAAATCTGTCCTTGACTTCGAACTTGTCTCCAAGTCTGTCCTGAAGTGAAGCAATAACCTTTGCTATCTCCTTGGACTTGGTTCCTGGTGCCATTCTGACCTCAATGGCTGATATCTCGTCCTCATAACCTACGAGTTCCCTTACTGATTCGATAGGAAGAACGATGAGTTCTTCATCCACATCAGCGTTTACGGTGAAGGTCGCAGAAGGTCTTACGCTGATAGATTCGATAGAGGCGAGGGGATTGGATACGGAAATGTTTCTGGTTCTGTCGGGATAGTAGAACTTTATCTTTGTGACAAACCTTGGACTAAGGTTCAGTTTATATGCAAGAGAGTATCCCACTAGAGCCATAGGGAGTTCTCCCTTATGGAGCATGTATTCTCCTTCAATGATGCATTCGGAGAGGGGAGACTCTTCCTCATAAACAGAATCTACTCCTTTCACGACTGCTACGCTCTGGACTCCGTCATATTCAATGAAGACGGTCTCCTGAAGAACGCTTGACATTGTCTGTACATTCGGGAGGTTATAAAGGTAGTCTGTGGCTGCCACTAAGGTAGAGTCTTCCACTGAGACTACCTTACCTTCCGATGGGCTTATTACTATGTCCGGTTCAACGTTTCCTAGAGAATCCTTGACAAGGTTGTCAAAGCCGTTGTAAACTGACATTATAATAATGAGAGCTGCCGTTCCTATAGCCATACCGATAGCGCTTATCGCCGAGATGATGTTGATCACATTGTGTGACTTCTTGGCGAAAAGGTATCTTTTTGCTATGAAAAACGGCAGATTCAAAACTACTTTTTAAGAAGTTCGTCTATATGCTCGGCATAGTCCAGAGATGTGTCAAGGTAGAACACAATCTCAGGAACGATACGAAGCTGCTTTCCAACCTTGTGACCGAGTTCGCCACGAAGTGCCTTGTTGTTTTCCTCAAGGAGCTTCATGACAGACTCCTGCTTGTCAGATGGGAAGATGCTTACATATGTCTTGGCGATTGACAGGTCTGGGCTAACTCTAACTTCGCTGACAGTCACCATAGCACCACCAAAAGCGGCCATGCCTTTGCTTCTGATGATTTCTGCCATATCCTTCTGGATTTCTCTGGCAACTTTCAACTGTCTTGTGCTTGGCGCTTTATCCATAGTGAATTACTTTGTTACGTTGATGATGAAGTAGTTCTTCTTACCCTTCTGAGCAAGAATGTACTTTCCGTCGATGATATCGTTCTCTGAAATCTCGTAGTTGATATCAGCGATCTTATCCTTGTTGATGCTTACACCGTTACCCTGAACCATCTTGCGAGCCTCACCCTTAGATGGGAAGATCTGAGTCTTCACTGCAAGGAAGTCAAGGATACCGCAAGGGAGTTCTGATGCTGGTACATTGAATGTAGGAACACCACCGAACACTGCGAGGAATGTTCTCTCGTCAAGCTTACGGAGAGCCTCTGATGTTGAGTTACCGAAGAGCATCTGAGAAGCTGCGATAGCGTTCTCATACTCGGCCTCGCCGTGAACCATGATAGTGATCTCCTTAGCAAGAAGCTTCTGGAGCTTTCTCTGACCTGGATCCTCAGCATGCTCAGCGATAGCAGCCTCGATAGTCTCTCTGTCAAGCATTGTGAAGATCTTGATGTATTTCACTGCATCATCGTCAGAGACATTGAGCCAGAACTGGTAGAACTCGTATGGTGATGTTCTCTCAGGGTCAAGCCAGATGTTACCCTTTTCTGTCTTACCGAACTTTCCACCATCAGCCTTTGTGATAAGTGGGCAAGTAAGAGCGTAAGCCTCTCCACCAAGAGCACGGCGGATAAGCTCAGTACCTGTTGTGATGTTACCCCACTGATCAGCGCCACCGAGCTGGAGCTTTACTCCCATGTGCTCGTAGAGATACATGAAGTCGTATCCCTGAAGGAGCTGGTATGTGAACTCTGTGAATGACATACCCTCAGAAGACTCTCTAGAAAGTCTCTTCTTTACTGAGTCCTTACTCATCATGTAGTTCACAGTAATCATCTTACCGATGTCACGTGTGAAGTTGATGAATGTGTAGTCCTTCATCCAGTCGTAGTTGTTAACAAGTTCTGCTTTATTTGGAGCATCTGAGTTGAAGTCAAGGAATTTTCCGAGCTGAGCCTTGATGCACTCAACATTGTGAGCAAGAGTCTCCTCATCGAGAAGGTTTCTTTCCTGTGACTTCATAGACGGGTCTCCGATCATACCTGTAGCGCCTCCAACAAGAGCATATGGCTTGTGGCCACAGTTCTGGAAGTGCTTAAGGATCATAATACTTACAAGGTGTCCTATATGGAGAGAGTCGCCGGTTGGGTCAATTCCTACATAAGCAGATGCAGGACCTTTCATAAGTTCTTCCTCTGCACCAGCTGTGATGTTGTGCACCATGCCTCTCCAAGTGAGTTCCTCTACAAAATTTTTCATCGAATTATATGTTTTTATTATTGGCGATTTGATATCCTACAAAGATAGCAAATATTGTTGACTTATGCCACTTGACAGGGATAACCTTAACGAAGTTAAGAATGTATGAAGAAAAATAGTATGATTGGCGCTCAAGAACGATTCTATTTTTGCATTTGTCCGAATGAATTGCGAAATTCAAAGATTCTTTGGCAAATCATTAAAAAACACAATATTTATGAAAATTCAGAAGCTCTATATCACTGCAGCTATAGCTGCTGCAGCGGTAGTGTCTGCTTGTAATGGTGGTGCTCCTAAGGCTCCATCTAATCTTCCAGTTTATCTGGATGATACTAAGCCTATTGAAGAGCGAATCGAGGATGCTCTTTCAAGAATGACAACTGATGAGAAGGTTGCAATGGTTCACGCACAGTCTAAGTTCAGCTCTCCAGGTGTTCCTTCACTTGGTATTCCAGCGATCTGGTGTACAGACGGTCCTCACGGAATCCGTACAGAGGTTCTCTATGATGAGTGGGATCAGGCAGGTTGGACAAATGACTCTTGTACAGCTTACCCTGCTCTTACAGCTCTTGCTGCTACATGGAACCTTGAACTCTCTGAACTTTACGGAAAGAGTATCGGTGAGGAGGCAAGATACCGTAACAAGACAGTTCTACTTGGCCCTGGTGTAAACATCCAGAGATCTCCATACAACGGAAGAAGCTTCGAGTATATGGGTGAAGATCCATACCTCTCAAGCAAGATGGTTGTTCCTTATATCAAGGGTGTTCAGAGTAATGGCGTTGCTGCTTGTGTGAAGCACTTTGCTCTCAACAATCAGGAAATCAACAGATTCACAACAAACGTCAATGTTGACGATAGAACTCTCTATGAGATTTATCTTCCAGCATTCAAGGCTGCTGTTCAGGAAGGTGGCGCTTGGACTCTTATGAGTGCATACAACCTCTACAAGGAACAGTTCTGCGGTGAGAACCAGTATCTCCTTGATGATATCCTCCGCGGTGAGTGGGGATTTGACGGAGTAGTAGTCAGCGACTGGGGTGGAATCCACTCTCCAGACGGAGTTATCCCTCACGGAGTAGATATCGAGTACGGTTCATGGACAAACGGTCTTACAATGGGTAAGACAAATGCTTATGACCAGTACCATATGGCAGACGCATATAAGGAGAGACTCGCAGACGGTAGAGCAGATATGGAGACTCTTGATGCTCGCGTTCGCAGAATCCTCCGTCTCGAGTTCAGAACAAACATGAACAGAGAGCGTCCATTCGGTCAGTTCACTTCAGATGCTCACTATGCAGCTGCTCGTAAGATCGGTTCTGAGGGTATCGTTCTTCTTAAGAATGAAGGCTCAATCCTTCCTATCAACGCATCAAGCGTAAAGAAGGTGCTCGTGGTTGGTGAGAACGCTATCAAGATGATGACAGTCGGTGGTGGTTCTTCTTCACTTAAGGTTAAAAAGGAAGTTTCTCCTCTTGACGGTATCAAGGCTAAGCTTGCAGGTAAGGCAGAGGTTAGCTACGAAAGAGGCTATATCGGAACAACATACAGTAGCTACAACGGAGTTACAGCTAAGGTTGACCTTAGCGAGTCCAGAACTCCTGAGAAGTGTCTCTCTGACGCTGTTGCTGCAGCTAAGGATGCTGACTATGTAATCTATGTAGGTGGTCTTAACAAGGAAGAAGGTCAGGACTGTGAGGGTGCAGACAGAACAGAGTTCAACCTCCCTTACGGTCAGGATGCAGTTATCTCAGCTCTCGCAAAGGTTAGCAAGAACCTTGTCGTTATCAACATCTCCGGAAACCCTTACGCAATGCCATGGGTAAATGAAGTTCCTGCAATCATTCAGGACTGGTACCTCGGATCTGAGGCAGGTAACTCTCTTGCAGATGTCCTCTTCGGTGACGTTACACCATCAGGTAAGCTTCCATTCACATTCCCTGTAGCATATGAGGATTGCCCTATCAGGACAGAGGCTCAGTACCCTGGTATTCTTAGCAATGCAACAGGTGGTGCTACAGATGTTCCTACAAGAATCCTCCAGGAGCAGTACTCAGAGGGTATCTTCGTTGGATACCGTTGGTATGAGAAGGAGAGCATCAAGCCTATGTTCCCATTCGGTTATGGTCTCTCTTATACAACATTCGAGTACGGTCAGGCTAAGATCAGCAAGACTTTTATGACAGCTTCTCAGACTCTTACAGTGACAGTTCCTGTAACAAATACAGGTAAGGTTGCTGGTGCTGAGATTGTTCAGCTCTACATCGCTGACGCTGAGGCTAGCGTAGTTCGTCCAGCTAAGGAACTTAAGGGCTTTGATAAGGTTAGTCTTAAGCCAGGTGAGACAAAGACAGTGTCATTCACAATCGATGCAAGCGCTCTTAGCTTCTTCGATGCTGACAAGCATGACTGGGTAGCAGAGCCTGGTAAGTTCACAGCTATCGTTGCTGCATCTTCAGAGGACATCAAGTCTTGCGTAGATTTCGAACTTAAGTAATTTTGACAAAAAAGATCATGAAGAAATTTCTCCTATCACTTGTTGTTTGTCTGGCATCAGTTTTCTCGATGTCAGCACAGAGTAGCTCAACTAAACTTTACGATGAGCAGATAAATATCACTACCCAGATTGACAATGCTGTTAGAGATGCAAAGAAAGCTGGCAAGTATGTAGTTTGTCAGGTTGGCGGAAACTGGTGCATCTGGTGTACAAGATTTGCTGAGTTCATCGCAAAGGATGCTGAAATCGCTAAAGTGGTTAAAGACAACTTTGTCTATATCCATGTTAACTATGATAGGAAGAACCCTGACCTTAAAGCAATGAAGCGTCTTGAGAATCCGGGAAGATTCGGATTCCCAAGCCTTGTGGTCCTTAACTCTGAAGGTAAGGTAATCCACATTCAGGATAGCGGACTTCTTGAGTCTGGCCAGGGCTATGACCAGAAGAAAGTTCTCAATTTCTTCAGCAAGTGGACACCTAAAGCAGTTACTACATTAAAGTAACTCCTTCCGATATACAGGCATTGTTATTTTGTCAAAATAAAGGTAAATTTGCATGATTTGAGAACCAAATCATTACGGTAGAAAATTAATTCAATTAAAGATTATACTAATTATGAGAAAGAAAATCGTTGCAGGTAACTGGAAGATGAATACTACAGTTCCTGAGGGAGTAGAACTCGCAAAGGCAGTTGTTGCTAAGGCAGCAGAAGTTCCATCTGATGTTAAGCTTATCATCGCTACTCCAGCTACACACCTTTGCCCAGTTGCTGAGGTTGTTAAGGGTACAGTTGTTGGTCTTTCAGCAGAGAACTGCGCTGACAAGGAGAAGGGTGCTTACACAGGTGAGATTTCAGCAGCTATGGTAGCTTCTACAGGTGCTGAGTATACAATCCTTGGTCACTCAGAGCGTCGTCAGTACTATGGTGAGACAGATGCTAAGCTCGTTGAGAAGACAAAGCTTGCTCTTGCTAATGGTCTTGGCGTTATCCTTTGCGTAGGTGAGACACTCGAGGAGAGAGAGGCTGAAAAGCATTTCGATGTTTGCAAGGCTCAGACTCTTAACGTTCTTGCTAACTTCACAGCTGAGGATATGAAGAATATCATCATCGCTTACGAGCCAGTATGGGCTATCGGTACAGGTAAGACAGCTACAGCTGACCAGGCTGAGGAGATCCACGCATACATCCGCAAGGTGCTTGCTGATCAGTTCGGTGCAGAGGTTGCTGAGGAGACATCTATCCTTTACGGTGGAAGCTGCAAGCCTTCTAACGCTAAGGAGCTCTTCGCTAAGCCAGACATCGACGGTGGTCTTATCGGTGGTGCAGCTCTTAAGGCTGATGACTTCATCGGTATCGCTCTCGCTTACTAGTCTTTCTTAGTAGCTAGATAAAAGACAATAAAGTCGTAGGAAGCAATTCTTACGGCTTTATTTTTTTGTCCTTGGACTATTCCAGGACTTCTAGTAACTGCTCTTCGGCTGAGTCCAATTCATCGGCTGTTATAATAGCTGACTTGGGCGCAGTTATTTTCGAGATAAGGTAGTACCCATTATAGAGCTTGAAACTCCACAGCTTCAGATTGTACTTGTCAATTCTTTCTAAGATACCTGCGATATGATTATATGCATTGACATGTTTAGTGAGATAGGTCTTTTCTGATTCTATCTGCTCCATGAAGTCTTTGCTATAATCAAAGAATGCAGAATGAAAACATGCAGTATTAGTATAATTGTAGAGAGGAACTATGGGAGCCTTTGCGAAACTGAACTCTACATTTACACCATACTGCCATATATGATCAATAATAGAGTATTTTAGTCCTAATCTTTCTGTCGCCTCATCCAATAATGCAACTAAGAGTGGTCGATAGATCTTCTTAAGAAGTTCGTTTCTGGCTTGTTGCAACTCCTCTTCTTTCATCACTTCCAGAGCCACGGCAAGATTCTCAATTTCTTCATGAAGTTCTTCTTCTGTCTTCCATCTGACATACCCATCGCGTGATCCAGAATAGATTGACGGGATTTCGTATGTTAGATCAACCTCACCGTCAGGATAGAACTTGTTGATGGTGAAAGTTCCGTTTTGCTTGGCAAAATACTCTTTCAGTGCCTTTTTGGCAATGCTCTTCCTTTGCATTATGGCCTTGTACTCATCACAATTCTTGACTTCCTTGGCATATGCCTTGATCTTTGTTCGGCATCGGTGTATGACGTATTCTATGGTCTCGTTACTGATCGGGATTTCTATAGGTTCTCCAGAAGAAGACTTGTCTGTTATATGCCAGCTTCGAAGAGCGTGGATGCATGACTGAAGGTAATAGTCAGTTCCCTCGTATTCAAGGTCAAGAATATCCTCTTTGATGTCTGGTTTCTCCCTGTCCACGAGTATATTAATCACTTCTTCCAGTGAATATGTCTTCTTTTTCCTATATAGTTGCATAGCTTTACTTTTAATACATATACGACTGAAGATTTGGATTAATTCAGGCTTTCGGAGTGAAATAACTGAAAATTGCTGATTTAGATATGCCAGAAACAAAAAAGACCTGCCACTAGGCAAGTCTTAATAAGTCTTATTTAAAGGGCAAAATTATTTTGCAGCCTCTACAGAAGCCTTACGGAACTCCTTGAGGTCCTTCATAAGCTCAAGAGCAGCCTTACGTGCACGAGCACCAGCAGCCTTGTTACCCTTCTCCAACTGAGCAGCAGCGTCCTTCTGGAAAGCAGCTACTTCTGCATTGATCTTTTCTACAAGTTCTTTCATGACAATAGTAAATTTTGATATTGATATATTATTAATGTGCAAAGTTTTGTGCAATTTAAATAACTTTTTTAAATAATGCAATAATTAACCCACCTATAATCGTTTTAACTATATCAAAGATAATGATTTGTTGATTATTGGGCAGGTTGTTTTGCGTTAAGTGAATTCATTGTTCTGTCTGGACCTATTGTCGCAAAGTTCTTAACGCCTTCAATTACCTTGTCACAAATCTCCGGAACCTGTGCCTTTTCCTCGTCTGAAAGTTCGCCAATAACGAAATTCACCTGCTGGCCTCTGCCGAAGTCATTGCCAATTCCAATACGAATTCTGGCATATCTCTGGGTACCAAGCAGCTCTTTGATGTTCTTAAGTCCGTTGTGTCCGCCATCGCTTCCTTCCTTTCTCATACGGAGAGTTCCGAATGGGAGGTTGAGGTCATCACAAATGACGAGAACGTTCTCTAGTGGAACCTTGAGTTTCTGAACCCAGTATACGACAGCCTTTCCACTTAAATTCATATAAGTGGAAGGTTTCAAGAGAACGAACTTTCTTCCCTTGAATGAAACCTCGGCAACACTACCATAACGATCGGACTCAAAAGAAATATTGGATGCCTGAGCCCAGGCATCCAATACCATAAATCCCATATTATGTCTTGTTGAAGAATACTCTGCGCCGATGTTTCCTAATCCGACAATCAGATATTTCATCTAAACAATAATACGACTTGAGAATGAGAATTAACCTCTAGCTGCAGCAAGCATCTGACGTGTAGACTTAACGCGGCAAACTACTACGTTCTTCTCTGTGAGAATTGTAAGCTTGTCGAACTTAACGTCACCAGCAGAGATCTGCTTGTCAAGCTGAAGACCTGTAATGTCAACAGGGAGCTCATCTGGAAGGTCCTGCATAAGTGCGCAAACCTTAAGTGAACGGCTAACCTGTGTGAACTTACCACCGGCCATAACACCAGCAGAGTGTCCGAAGATAGTTACAGGAACGTTGATAACGATTGGCTTGTCCTCAGTTACCTTAAGGAAGTCAACGTGGAGACACTTGTCAGTTACAGGGTGCCACTGGAGCTCGTGCATAACTGCGTTGCAAGATGTACCGTTGCTAAGCTCGAGGTCAACGATGTATGACTTAGGAGTGTCTGTGAGGTTCTTAAGTTCCTTCTCATCTACTGTGAAGAGGATGTTCTCAATGCCCTGACCATAAAGATTGCAAGGTACGAGACCCTGTGCACGAAGAGCCTTGATGGCTGCCTTGTTGCCAGCTTCACGAACCTGGCCTTTAAGTGTAAAATGCTTCATTGTAATTTGTTTGTTTAAAATGTGTTACTCAGTCTGTACCCTTTGTTGAATTCTCAAAAAAGGGCCGGACCCCATTGCACCAAAAGCGAATGCTTTTATTTTGGGCGCGTAAATATAGTAACTAATTGATTATTTTACAAGTGAAGTGGCCTTATTCCATGCAAGCTTTTTGTAGAATGCATCAATGAATCCATCTCCGTTGTTAGGAAGATACATGCTGAATCCCGAGAATGTCTTGATGTCAAAAGAATCAATGAACGATGGGGTAGCAGCCTTGTAGATGATACAGTCATTGAGTGCGGTCTTGAATCTCTCAAGCTCAGATGCTGGAATATTGCTCTTTACAAGGATGTCCTCCATGTCATAGAACCAGTGCTTGTCGAATCTATAGTATCTCTGAACTCTTGACGGGCTGACAGCGTTAATGAAGTTATTGTAGATGTCAAACAGATACTTGCATTCGGATGCAAGGGCGTCTAGCTTTGTGCAGTCAATAAGAGAAATGGTAGCTGAGCGCATTACCCCGACTCGATTGTCGTATTTGTCGAAATAGTCGGAGCAGATGCTCTTAGTGTCCGCCTCTTTGTCTCCAATAAGATGCTCTGCGACTGTCTTGTACTCAAATCCATCTGCGAGTACTTCTGCCTGGGAGAATCCTATCTGGTCAACATTGTCCTTAAGCTCGTATGCAACTTCGATTCCGCCCATAAGGCAAGCGTCAAACAGAATGTACTCAAAGTGCATTGGGAGGGCCTCAT
>JAKSJT010000006.1 GCA_024402125.1 Bacteroidales bacterium | reverse complement strand
AGTCGTGGAATGGCCAGTGGTCAGTTAGCAGTGATGGTATCAGGCAGAAGATGGTAGTCCCAGTGCGTACCAGCCAGAAGGATAATATCATATCACCGCTGTCCGAAGTTACATCATCTGTATCCTATGTGAACTATGGACCGAAGTGGTATCTTGTGAAGTTGTTGGAGGAGGATAACTGCAAGGTTATTGGCGGTCTTGAGATCATTAACACTCTTGATGACAGATCATTCAGTGGAATCAATCCTAAATTCCGTCTTGAGGACACTTACTCGGCAAGGCCTCTATCCTATACGGACGGATATCCTGTGCTCCTTGGAGGAGAGGCTGTCTTTAAGATAGCCAGCGACTCGGACACTTCAGAGAACCCTTCTTCGAATGCCTATCTTATGTGGGCTGCCATAGCGTTCTTCTTCGCTGCAGCTCTTCGCTTCCTTTATAATAATAGAACAGTCAGACGTTTCTGGATAACTACAGCAGGCATTCTGATAGCATCAGGAGCGTTCTATTACCAGGGCCTTTCGTTCCGTAATGTCGTGGCCATCTTCTCTCCTACAGTCTATGCTGATGGTGGTGTGTTCTTCTCAATAGGTGCAGTAATCATTGTCAATCTGTTCCTGGTAACTGAGATAGTATGCTGCTTCATGATAAGAAGACGCATCTTCAGATATATATTGGCTCAGAAGAGAGTCTCCAGAATGATAATCTATACATCTAGTGTTGTTCTGGTTATCGCAGGTATAGTAGTATATACATATTGGCTATTTGACAGTATCATCATGAACTCGAACATCACATTTGAGCTGTTCAAGCTCAATGAGCTGTCCGTGTTCACTCTTCTGGTGTATATTTCCCTGACATGCGTAATGATGTCAGTCCCTCTACTTATGTATATGTTGATGCCGGTATTCTCTAGAGCTACCGGTTTTTCATGGGATCCGATATCAAAGTGGAGCAGACTGATCTTCTCAGTTGCAGTGTCGATATTCTTCGTTGTCGCTACTTCCGTTCTGGGATTCAAAAAGGAGGAGAACAAGATTGATGTATGGGCAACCAGACTGACAATGGATAGAGATGTCAGTCTTGAGATTCAGCTCCGGTCAGTTGAGAACGATATTGCAAGTGACCAGATTATTTCGACACTTCTTCTTCTGTCAAACAGCAACAGCATTATCGAGAAACGAATCGCTGAGAGTCATTTGACAAGAGTGACCCAGGATTATGACATCCATATCGTTATCATAACTCCTGACATGAATAACGATCCATATCTTCTCTCATACTTCAATGACAGAATCCGTTCAGGATCTACTATCACGGAAGGATCGAGATTCGTGTATACTCCAGATGTGAACGGTCTTGCAAGATATACCGGTAACTTCGTCTATTATGTTCCTAATGTCGGTGTTGTTAGGATGCTCGTTGGTCTTGATTCCAGGGAGAATGACGGAGAGAACGGTTATGCCGCAATCTTCGGTTACACATCGGGAAGTAAGGTTGTTCTTCCATCTAGATATGCTTACGCCAAGTATGTCGGTGACAAGATGGTCATGTCCCGAGGAAATGTTCCTTATTCCAGAATCCTTACAGATAAGATCAAGGAGGAGATGGGAGAGGGAGGAGAAGGCCACTATGTCAGTGACGGATATTCTCATATTGTGAGAAGCTTTTCCGATGAAGAGGTTATTATTGTGTCAAGACAGACCGTTGAGAGAAGTTACTATCTCCTCGAACTGTTCTTCCTTGGCCTTATGATATATTTCTTCTCGCATCTTCTTGTTCTGGGAAGAAGAAGGCAGAAGCCGATCCAGAAGGAGAGGGCTTATTACAAGTCACGAATCAATGCGGTTCTTTTGATCTCGCTGACAGTGATGCTGGTCGTAACGGCATCATTCAGTGTGGCGTTTGTCTATAGAAGAAACAATGTCAATGAGAATAACCTCCTTCAGGATAGAATGAGCGTTATTCAGAATATGCTTGAGGGCTCGTTCCGTAATGTGGAGTCTTACCAGAACGTGAACTATCAGGACATGATAAAGTTCCTCTCTGAGGTGGGTATTTCCACTAACTCTGACATCACTTTATATAATACTAGCGGAAAGGCATTCGCATCAACAAACAATGATGTGTTCGACAGGATGCTTATCGGAGCAAGACTTGATCAGAATGCTTTCAACAATATTGTCTATCGTAATAAGAAATTCTACCTGCAGAGGTCAAAGGTCGGCAAACACTCATACCATATGCTGTATGCTCCGGTTTACAATGCTTCCGGAAAGATGCTTGCGATTGTCGGTAGTCCATACAGCGATGAGAACTATGATTTCGAGACATCGGCTATTCTTCACTCAATGATGGTGCTTGTCCTGTTCATCATCCTTCTTATGGTTGCCAGAATCCTCGTCCTTGCAGTGGTTGACAAGATGTTCAAGCCTCTGACAGAGATGAGCCGTAAGATGAAGAATGCGGATATCCGTAACCTTCAGTATATCATCTATGAAAGAGATGATGAGATATCGCCTCTTGTAAGATCATATAACCTAATGGTTCATGACCTTTCCAGCAGTACCGAGCAGCTTGCTCAGGCTGAACGTGACAAGGCATGGAGCGGTATGGCTCGTCAGGTGGCTCATGAGATTAAGAACCCTCTTACCCCTATGAAACTCCAGATTCAGAGAATCCTGTCTCTCAAGGCAAGGAACAACCCAATCTGGGAGCAGAGATTTGATGAGGGTGCTCAGATTATCCTTGACCATATCGATATGTTGACAGACACGGCAAACGAGTTCTCGACATTCGCGAAGCTGTACTCAGAGCCGTCTATTTCCATCAACATTGACCAGCTCCTTCAGGAAGAGATTGCTATGTTCGACAATAAGGACAACATAACATTCACATACTATGGCTTGGAGGGTACTGTCATTGAGGGCCCTAAACCTCAGCTGACACGAGTATTTGTGAACCTTATCACAAACTCTGTCCAGGCTATCGAGCAGTATCAGGCCGAAGTTGATCCTGAGCATCATGGTGAGATTATAGTGTCCCTTAGAAACTCAGTTAAGGACGGATACTATGATATCGTTGTTGAGGATAATGGTCCTGGCGTAGATGACCAGAACAGATCTAAACTCTTCGTTCCGGAGTTCACAACTAAGAGCAGCGGCTCAGGTCTTGGCCTTGCTATCAGTAGGAACATCATAGAAAAATGTAAGGGAGAAATCTTCTATTCGAAGTCTTTCTCCCTCCAAGGTGCTTGCTTTACGGTAAGATATCCGAAAAACAGTTAATTGTTATTTTTCTTTTACTTCTGTCTTAAGAATATCTGAACAGGACAGCCGCAAAGATTAAAGTAGCTTCTAAGCTTATTCTCCAGGAATCTCTTATAAGGTTCCTTCACATACTGTGGCAGATTGCAGAAGAATGCAAATGCTGGGAATGCTGTAGGAAGCTGTGTGATATACTTGATCTTTACATATTTTCCCTTCCATGCAGGTGGTGGATAGTTCTCGATTTCAGGAAGCAGAGCTTCATTGAGTCGTGCTGTCGAGATCTTGGTTGAGTAGTTCTGATAAACCTCAGCAGCTGCATTGAGAACATCCATAACTCTCTGCATCTTCACAACAGAGGTGAATACGATTGGAACGTCATCGAATGGTGCGAGTCTGTTTCTAAGGGCTTCAGCATACTCTTTAAGTGTGTTGTTGTCCTTTACGAAGAGATCCCACTTGTTAACAACGATAACGCAACCTTTCTTATTCTTCTGGATAAGGTTGAAGATGGCCATATCCTGAGCTTCCATACCGTTTGTTGCGTCAATCATAAGGACGCAGACATCAGCATGTTCGATAGCTCTGATAGAGCGCATTACTGAGTAGAACTCAAGATCTTCGTGAACCTTACCTCTCTTTCTCATACCAGCTGTATCGACAAGCATGAACTCATGTCCAAACTTGTTGTAGTAGGTAGAGATAGAATCTCTGGTTGTTCCTGCAACAGGTGTAACGATGTTACGGTCCTGTCCAAGGAGTGCGTTTGTCATGGATGACTTACCTACGTTAGGCTTTCCGACAATGGCGATATGAGGAAGGTCTGGTCTGTCGTCATCTTTCTCGGCAGTCTCCTCAGGAAGCTGCTTGATGATTTCGTCAAGAAGGTCACCTGTTCCGCTACCATTGGCAGCAGAGATGCTCCAGATTTCCCCAAGTCCCAATGAATAGAACTCGTAGGTGTCATATATTTTCTCACCAGAGTCAACCTTGTTGACACAAAGTACTACTGGTTTTTTACTTTTTCTAAGTATGTCTGCAATCTCGGCATCATAGTCAGTGATACCTGTAGCTGCCTCGACCATGAAAAGGACGAGGTCTGCTTCCTCAATTGCGATAACTACTTGTTTGCGAATAGCGTCCTCGAAGACATCATCGGAGTTGGAAGTCCATCCACCTGTGTCTACAACGGAAAATTCTTTGCCGCACCATTCGCACTTGCCATAATGCCTGTCTCGTGTTACTCCGGCAGTCTCATCGACGATTGCCTTTCTCATTCCGACAAGGCGGTTGAAAAGTGTGGATTTTCCGACATTCGGTCTTCCCACGATTGCTACAAGACTCATAGATTTCCAGTTTAATGTTTTTCAAAAGGGTAGAAACCGCATCCTTCACATTCGGTGTTATAGTCACCGTTACAGTGATGGTGGTTCCGCTTGTTTTTGCCCCTGCCGAAGAGTTCGTCTTCCTGTTCTTTCATGCACTTGATTCCAAGCTGGCGCATCTTTTTGTTTTCGCCAACTTCGTACTCCGGGAACTCGCCATCCTTTCGGAATATGATATTGAAACACATTCCGAAGATGCCGAAGGCCAGAAGTACGAGAGCTGCAAGAAAGACTTTCATGAACGGTAATGTTTGTTATCCGCTTAGAAAATGAACTCTGTGCTGATAGGCTCGTAGTTGTAAACCTTGTCAATGATAGTTGCAAATACCTCTGCCATTGAGATGACAGTGATCTTTGAAGTATCCTTGGTTGGGTCTGTTGTTAGAGGAATTGTATCAGTTACAAATACCTCTGAAAGTGCTGAATTAGCGATGTTGTCGTATGCCTTGCCAGAAAGAACACCGTGAGTTGCACAAGCTCTGACGCTCTTTGCACCCTTGCTCTTAAGAACGTCTGCAGCCTTGCAGAGAGTTCCTGCTGTGTCAATCATATCGTCAACAATAATTACATTCTTGCCCTCTACATCACCGATAGCTGTGATAGAAGCTACTACGTTAGCCTTCTCACGAGACTTGTGGCAGATGATAACTGGACAAGCGAGATCCTTTGCATATGCATTGGCTCTCTTTGCGCCTCCCATATCTGGAGCAGCAATAGCGAGATTTTCGATATTGAGAGACTTGATATATGGAACGAATACCTTGCTTGCGTAAACATGGTCAACAGGAACGTCGAAGAATCCCTGGATCTGGTCAGCGTGAAGGTCGCAAGTCATGATTCTGTCTGCACCTGCAGCACGGAAAAGATTAGCTACAAGCTTAGCGCCGATAGAAACTCTTGGTTTAGCCTTGCGGTCCTGTCTTGCCCATCCGAAGTATGGAACGACAGCGATAACTTTGTCAGCAGAAGCTCTCTTTGCTGCATCGATAGCAAGGAGCATCTCCATGAGATTGTCAGCAGGTGGGAATGTAGACTGGAGGATGAATACCTTTGCTCCACGTACGCTCTGTGCGTAAGCTGGTTCAAACTCGCCATCGCTGAAAGGAGTGACTTCGTATTGACCGAGGGTAATCTCGGGTGCATTAGGATCTCTCTTCTTGTTTTCCTTGTCAAGAGCAGCAACTACTTTCTTGGCAAAGTTCTCAGAAGCCCTACATGCGAACAATAACATTCGATTTTCCATATTGTGTTTTGTGTGTTTAACTTTCCTGTAAAATGTATTCAATATAATCCAGGATGTTGTCTTTTCCTAATCCTGTAAGAGATGAGGTTACAAACAGCATCGGTAGTTCTTCCCAACTCTCAAGAAGCTGCTTTTTCAACTTCTCGATCTGGGCTTCTCTTGCAACTGGTCCCATTTTGTCGCCCTTGGTGAAAATGATTGCGAAAGGGATTTCGTTCTCTCCAAGTTCAGCAAGGAAGTCGAGGTCGATTTGACCGATGTCATGACGGGAGTCAATAAGAACAAAAAGCATGACCATCTCTTCGCTGTGGCTAAGATAGTCGCTAATCACGTCGTGAATCTTTTTTCTCTCCTTGTCTGGTAATTTAGCATAGCCATAGCCAGGAAGGTCAACAAGATACCACTCCTTGTTGATCATGAAATGATTGACGAGTTTTGTCTTACCAGGGGTTGCAGAAGTCATCGCCAACTTGCGGTTGTTGCAAAGCATGTTGATCAGGGATGACTTGCCGACATTCGATCTACCTATGAAAGCGAATTCTGGTAGCTTTGTCGAAGGCTTCTCTGAGATACGTGTGCTGCTTCCAGCAAATTTGGCTTCGGAAATTTTCATTCTAATTCTGATTGCATTTTTAATGCGTCGCAAAGATAGTAAAAAAGGGATAATTTTGTTAGATTTGTGAGGATATAAATATTCTATTTATCGTTTTATGGACAGAGACTGTTTGGATTTGTACACATTGATGTCGGCCTTGAGCCAAGGCGTGTCGGAGATGTTCCCTCGGCGCCTTTGGGTAAAGGCGGAGGTGGGGCAAATCAGTATGCCTGCAACAGGCCATTGCTATCTCGAACTCGTCCAGAATTCTTCCAAAAACACAGTAGCAAAAGCAAGAGCTGTTATCTGGAGAACCAAGTATGCTTTGATAATGCCTTTCTTTGAGGCAGTTACTGGTTCTGCACTAAAGGCAGGTATGCAGGTGCTTCTACGGGTACAGGTGACATTCAGTGAGATGTACGGTGCAACTTTGGTTGTGGACCAGATTGATCCTGAGTACACCATCGGTCAAAAGGAGCTTGAAAGGATACAGACAATCAAGCGTCTGACTGAAGAGGGTCTCATTGAAAAGCAGAAGGATCTCGCTCTTGAGAGACTTCCATATCATTTTGCTGTGATTTCTTCAGAGACAGCTGCCGGATATGGAGATTTTATTCGTCATCTTACCGAAAACCCTTATGGGTTTGTCTTTAAGACAGATCTCTACAATGCAGCCATGCAGGGTGATGACTGTCCTCCATCTGTTGTCTCGGCAATAAATGCAGTTGTGGCAAGTGGAATACAGTATGATGCTGTTCTTCTTCTGAGAGGAGGTGGATCGGAGATGGACCTTTGCTGCTTTGATGACTATAAGATGGCATCAGCCATTGCTAATTGCCCGTTACCGGTTCTTACTGCAATTGGTCATGACAGGGACTTCCATGTTGCGGATATGGTAGCATTCGAGTCGGTGAAGACGCCAACAGCCTTGGCGGATTTCTTCGTGTCAATTTACAAGGCGGAAGATGACATGCTTCTGGCACTGGATAGAAGAATCAGCGGAGCACTTTCCGGACGCATATCATCTATGGAAGGAAAACTCGAGTCGGTGATTCAAAGAATTATGAATGTATGCTTTTTGAAAATCGAGAAAGCATCTGGATCAATAAGCCTGCTGGAGTCTCGAATCAAGTCAGCAGATCCAAGGGAAATCATCAGAAGGGGATATACGTTAGCGACGGATTCTTCAGGTGTTGTCCTTAAATCTGCGGAAGGAATTGAAGTGGGAGATTCGCTGTCTGTTCGCTTTTTTGACGGAGTTGTTGATTGTAATGTAAAACTAAAGAGGAAATGAACGAAAAAGATACTACATTTGATTATCCGAAAGCGGTAGCTGAACTTGAGAAGATTGCAGTTACGGTTGAGGACCCAAAAACCAGTCTTGATGAAATTGATGCACTTATGAAGCGCTCAAAGGAACTTGTTGCTGCCTGTAGGGAGTACCTTCGTTCCGTCAGGGAGACTGTTGAAAAAGTAAACCAATAATTAACTAATACTAAATAATTAATAACCTATATGGCTAGACCCAAAATTTACAAGTCAGATCCCTATCTGGCTCCATTTAAAGAGGCTATCGAAATCCGTCATGCTAGAATCAAGGCCCTGAAAGACCGTCTTTCAGTTGATGGCAGTCTCTCAAAGGGTATCAATAACCATTTCTACTACGGTATGCACAAGGCAGCCGATGGTTCATGGTACTTTAGAGAGTGGGCTCCAAATGCAACAAGGATTTATCTTATAGGCGATTTCAATAACTGGAAAAGGACAGAAGCTTATGCTTTGAAGCCTGTAGGAAACGGTAACTGGGAAATCCACCTCAGTGAGATGTTCCTTCACCATGGAGACCTATATAAGCTATACATCGAGTGGCCAGGCGGTGGTGCTGAAAGACTTCCAGCATACACAACTAGAGCAGTCCAGGATGTGGAGACCAAGGCATTCTGCGCTCAGATCTGGGCACCAGGCAAACCTTATGAGTGGAAGCATCGTAAACCAGGAAAGAGACTCCATCCGTTTATTTACGAGTGCCATATTGGCATGAGTTCAGAAAAGGAGAATGTGGCTACATTCGAGGAGTTCCGTCAGGATGTTCTTCCTAGAATCCAGAAGCTTGGCTATGATACTATCCAGATCATGGCTCTTCAGGAGCATCCTTACTATGGTTCATTTGGATATCAGGTGTCAAACTTCTTTGCCCTCAGCTCACGCTTCGGAACACCGGAGGAGTTCAAGGCTCTTGTAGATGACGCTCACTCAAAGGGCATAGCTGTGGTTATGGATATTGTTCACTCTCATTCTGTCAGCAATGAGGCTGAAGGCCTTGGAAAGTTCGATGGCACGGAGACTCTTTACTTCTATACTGGTCCAGCCGGACATCACCCAGCATGGGGTTCAAGATGTTTTGACTACGGAAAGGACGAAGTCCGTAGCTTCCTTCTTAGCAACTGTAAGTTCTGGCTTGAGGAGTATCATCTTGATGGATTCAGATTCGATGGTGTGACAAGTATGCTCTATTGGCATCACGGACTTGGAAAGGACTTTGTTGGTTATGAGCCATATTTTGACAAGGAGGTGGATGAGAATGCAATTGATTATCTCGCACTTGCTGTCATGCTTACAAAGGAAATCAATCCTAATGCAATCACAATTGACGAGGATATGAGCGGTCTTGCAGGACTTGCAGCCCCATTCTACACCGGTGGTATCGGATTCGATTTCAGAATGGCAATGGGTATTGCTGACAAGTGGATCAAGTGGATCAAGGAGAGGACAGACCAGCAGTGGAGTCCAGGTGAGATGTGGTATGAACTTACAACCAAGAGAGCCGATGAGAAGACAATCAGCTATGCTGAGTGCCACGACCAGGCCCTTGTTGGAGATAAGACAATTATTTTCCGTCTTATTGACAAGGAAATGTACACATCAATGAACAAGGAGTCAAAGAGTCCTGTTGTTGATAGAGGTATAGCTCTTCACAAGATGATCAGACTTGTTACTGCAGCAACAGCGGGCGATGGATATCTCAATTTCATGGGTAACGAGTTCGGCCATCCAGAGTGGATTGACTTCCCAAGACAGGGAAATGGCTGGTCTTATAAGTATGCAAGAAGACAGTGGTCATTGGATAATTCATACTTGAGGTATGGAGAACTCAGGAATTTTGATGAGGCAATGGTGCATTTGCTTAAGGCCGGTGACGTTTTAAACGATAAACCTGTTCTTCTAACATCTGATGAAGAAAAGAAAATCTTGATCTTCAATAGGACACACTTTATCTTTGCGCTCAATTTTAACCCGGAGGGGTCATTTACAGATTACGGATTCCCAGCTCCGGCTGGCGAATATAAGGCGGTTCTTGATTCAGATGAGAAAGATTTTGGTGGTTTCTCAAGACTGAGTGGAGAGAGTCGTCATTTTACCGTTCCTAAGAAGTGCCCTAACGGAAATCAGAGCTTGAACGATACTCTATACGTGTATCTGCCAAGTAGATGCGCAGTGGTACTTGAGAAAGTTTAACCTCAAAGAAGTGGAATAATTAACATACACACAATATATGGCTTTTTTAAAATTCAATAAGTCAGAACTGGTAAACTTGTCATACTCTCTCAAAAGAGAGATTATCCAGGCTAATACAGATGGTTCTTATACCAACACAAGTATTGTTGGTTGTAATACCAGACGTTACCATGGACTTCTTGCAGTGCCAATCGAGGCTCTAGGTGGAGCTAGACACATGCTTTTGTCTTCAATTGACGAGAGCCTTGTTCTTAACACCAGACAGTTCAACCTCGGTATCCACTGCTATGGAGATACTTATGAACCTAGAGGACACAAGTACATTATTGACTTCGAGTCAGATCCTGTTCCGACTATCACATTCAAAATCGGTGAGACTGTTTTCACAAAAACATTCTTCCTAGTTCAGGACAAGAGTCAGTTTCTAATCAAGTATACTCTTGTTAAGTCGCCTGCAAAGGCAAGTCTTCTTCTTAAACCATTCCTCTCATTTAGAAGTGTTCACTCACTTACACAGGAGAACTCAGTAGCAAATCTTGCTCCTACTCCTATTCAGAATGGTATGGCTTGGTGCCTTTATGAGGGATTCCCTACACTCAACCTTCAGCTCAACACATCTAAGGCGAAGTTCAATGAATCAGGTAACTGGTATAAGGGAGTTACTTATTCAGACGAGGCTAGACGTGGATTCCCTAGTACAGAGGATCTTTGGGTTCCTGGTTCATTCGAGGTTCCTATCGCAGAGGGTGAGTCAATCATTGTTTCTGCTTCTATTGAGGAAGAAAAGACAACAGGTCTTTCTAGAAAATTCTCATCATTGCGTTCTGCAATGAGACCTATAGGTGGCGCTCATGACTCTCTCGTTTGGTGGGCACGCGCTCTTAAGAACGACCGTTATGGTCATAAGAGAATCACTGCTGGTTTGTCATGGCTTTACACAGGTCTTCTCCGTGAGACACTCCTTACTCTTCCAGGTCTTACACTTTATGCCACCGGTGACAATGCTGAGTTCCAGGAGATCCTTGACAACCTCATCGCAGATGAGCAGGAGAGACTCTTCCACAGAACAACTCAGACTGAGGCTCCGCTTCTTCTTGCTGGTGTCCTTCAGGACTATGTTGACTTCGGAGCTTCAGCTAAGGCTGTTTGGAAGAAGTATGGTGCTACAGTAAAGGGCATCATCGAGAGCTATGCTCCTGGTCAGAGAAAGGAAATCGCTATGCAGCCAGACGGACTCCTTTGGGGTCAGATGGACGGCGTTGCTCTTACATGGATGAACGCATACGTAAATGGTCGTCCTGTTACAGAGAGACCAGGATATCAGGTTGAGGTAAATGCTCACTGGTATGATACTCTCTGCTATGCAATCGAAATGGAAGAGGCTTACGGTCCTAAGAACAATGAGTTTGTTGCTAAGTGGTCTCCTATCAGAGATCTCGTAAAGGCTAACTTCCAGCCTAAGTTCTGGAACCGTCAGTATCGCTGCCTTGCAGACTACGTAGACGGTTGGGGACAGCACATGGAAATCCGTCCTAACCAGCTCGCAGCTATCTCAACTCATCACCCAGTAGTTGATGAGGAGACTGCTATCGAAATTGTTAAGGTAATTAACAAGGAGCTTGTTACTCGTCGTGGCGTAAGAACTCTCTCTCCAAGAGATGCTAATTATAAGTGTCTTTATGAGGGATCACAGATTGACAGAGACCTTGCATACCATCAGGGATGTACACGTCCGGCACTTTTGGCTCCATATATTGCGGTATGCCTCAAGATGCAGGGTGCTGCATTCGTCTCTAAGGCTGAGTGGCTCATCAAGGGCTTCACAGAGGATATGAGCAAGCATGGTATTGGCGCAGTTGCTGAGGTTTACGATGCAGATCCACCTCACGAGCCACATGGAGCAATCGTTTCTGCTACAAGTATCGCTGCTCTTCTTACAATTGACAGACTTTTGGACATCTATAAGAAATAAGGAGGACAAGACATGAGAGTATTGATGTTCGGTTGGGAGTTCCCACCTCACATTGCAGGTGGACTCGCTACAGCTTGTGAAGGTATCGTAAAGGGACTGGCATATAATAATGTAAAGACTCTTTTCGTAATGCCATCTGCTTCTGGTGATGAGGATCAGACAGCAGCTACTATTCTTAACGCAAGTGACGTTGCTGTTAATACATTCAGCAACACAGTTGATGAATTCCTTGATAAGGTTAAGTTCATCCATATTGGAACAAACATGGTTCCTTATGCTAACCCTGAGGAGTTCAAGACACTCGTTGAGGAGGAAAGAAAGCGTCAGACAAAGGATTTCAGAATCGCATACGGTCAGAAGTTCAAGTTCTCTGGAAAGTATGGTTCAAACCTTATGGAAGAGGTTGCAAGATATGCCATGGTGGGTGGTACAATCGCTATGGAGCACAAGGATGAGTTTGATATCATCCACGCTCACGATTGGCTTACATACCTTGCAGGTATTGCAGCTAAGGAGCTTACAGGAAAGCCACTCGTTGTTCATGTTCACGCTACATCTTATGATAGAGGTGATGAGAACCATATTGATACACGAGTTCTTGCTATCGAGACAAGAGGTATGCTTGCAGCTGACAAGGTTGTCACTGTAAGTGATCTTACTAGAAATATCGTTATCAACAAGTACCATATCGACCCTGCTAAGGTAGTTACAGTTCACAACGCTGTAGACTTCTCAGGTAGAGAGAACCTCTCTATTGAAAGAGGTGTTAAGGATAAGGTTGTTACATTCCTTGGCCGTATCACTTTCCAGAAGGGTCCTGAGTACTTCATCGAGGCTGCAGCTAAGGTCCTTAAGAGAACTAAGGGTGTAAGATTCGTAATGGCAGGATCAGGTGATATGATGAACCGTTGTATCCGTCACGTCGCACGTCTCGGTATTTCTGACAAGTTCCATTTTACCGGATTCCTTCGTGGTATGGACGTACAGAAGATGTTTGCACTTTCTGATGTATACATCATGCCATCTGTATCAGAGCCATTCGGTATCTCACCACTTGAGGCTATGCGCTCAAATGTCCCTTCAATCATCTCATACCAGTCAGGTGCCGCTGAGGTCCTCAAGTATGCTTTGAAGGTTGACTTCTGGGATGTTGACGCTATCGCAGATGATATCTATGCTCTTCTTAAGTATCCTGCACTCGCAGAGTTCGCAGCTAAGGAGGGCCTTGATGAAGTTAACGAACTTAAGTGGAATAATGCGACCGCTAAACTAAAGAAGGTTTATGAGTCGGTCGTTGGTGAAATTTAATTTGAATTAAAAAAACACAACATATGAAAAAGAGCATTTGCCTTTATTTCCAGGTACACCAGCCAACTAGACTCAGAACATATAGGTTCTTCGATATCGGCAAGAATTCTCACTACTACGATGATTTCGCAAACAGAACAATCGTAAAGAGAATCGCACAGAAGAGCTATCTTCCTATGAATGCAGCACTTCTCGATGCAATCAAGAGAAGCAACGGTGCATTCAAGGTAGCTTTCTCAATCTCAGGTTCTGCACTCGAGCAGTTTGACCGCTACGCTCCAGAAGTTCTCGACAGCTTCAGAGAGCTCGCTGCTACAGGATGTGTAGAGTTCCTCGCAGAGACATATTATCACTCACTCGCTTCACTTAAGTCAGAGTCAGAGTTCGAGCATCAGGTTCGTAAGCACGAGGTTGCTCTCCAGGAATTCCTTGGTGTTAAGCCAACAGCATTCAGAAACACAGAGCTTCTTTACTCTGATAACATCGGTAGAATGGTTTATGACCTCGGTTACAAGACCATGCTTACTGAGGGTGCTAGACACATCATGGGTTGGAAGAGCCCTAACTTCGTTTACAGCGATGATATTCAGCCAGAGCTTAGCCTCCTTCTCAGAAACTATGGCCTTAGCGATGATATCGCTCTCAAGTTCTCAGACAAGAACTCTGGTGAGTGGCCAATGACATGCGAGAAGTACACAGAGAAGCTTAAGGCTACTGATGGTGACATCATTAACATCTCTATGGACTACGCTACATTCGGTGAGTATCAGAGCGCTGATTCAGGAATCATTGACTTCATGAAGTATCTTCCTGAGGCAGTTCTTGCAGCTGATTTCGCTGAGTTCGTAACTCCAACAGAGGCTGCTGCTAAGCACGCTTCAGTTGCATCTCTCGACGTTGCTGAGCCAATTTCATGGACAGGTGAGGAAAGAGACGTTACAGCATGGCTTGGTAATGAGCTCCAGAACGATGCATTCAATAAGGTATATTCTCTTTCTGAGAAGCTTTATATTGCAAACGATCCAGATCTTTGGGAGGATTATGGTCACCTTCAGGAGAGCGACCACTTCTATTATATGAACACTAAGTTCTTCTCTGAGGGATCAAACAGAAATCCTTATGATTCACCATATGAGGCATTCATTAACTATATGAACGCTCTTAGTGATTTCATTATCAGACTTGAGGATGCTTACGCAACAGCTGACGGTGTATTTGAAACACCAGTTCCACTTGTAACTGTTACATCTGCTCCTGCTAAGAAGACTGCTGCTAAGAAGGCTCCAGCAAAGAAGGCGCCTGCAAAGAAAACAACAGAAAAGAAGACTACTGCTAAAAAAGTCGCAAAAAAGTAATATCTTTGCGCCTCGTTAGCAGTGTATTAGTAAATTATGACAAAAAAATTGACGAATCCGGACTACCTGTTCGAGGTGAGTTGGGAGGTTTGTAATAAAGTTGGTGGTATCTATACCGTTATTGCAACCAAGTCCCTTTACCTTAGAGAGCAGCTCAACCGTCACCACATCCTAGTAGGACCTGATGTTTGGATGAATCCGGAGAGTAACCCTGACTTTACAGAGGATCCTAGATTGTTCCGCATATGGAAGGAAAAGGCCGCTGAAGAAGGGATCAGGGTAAGAATTGGAAAATGGAATATACCTGGAAGTCCTATCGCTATTTTGGTGGACTTCAAGGAGTTTATTCCTAGACAGGACGAAATTCTCTCAGAATATTGGAAGAGATATCAGGTAGACTCCATCTCAGGAAACTGGGATTACAAGGAGTCTGCCTTGTTCGGTTATGCTGCCGGAAGAGTAATTGAAAGCTTCTATAAGCATAACATTGAGTCAGATAAGAAGGTTGTTGCTCAGTTCCATGAGTGGCAGACAGGTTCTGGTCTACTTTACTTGAGTGGAACTAAGCTTCCTATCGCAAGCGTATTTACAACTCATGCAACAATGATGGGTCGTTGCCTTGCAGGAAACAACATTCCACTATATGATAATCTGAAGTCTTTCGATGGAGACTGGTATGCTCGCAGATTTAACGTCGTTGCACGTAATTCTTTGGAAAAGAAGTCTGCACAGTATGCTGATGTCTTCACTACAGTAAGCGAAATTACAGCCCAGGAGTGTGAACAGTTTTTGAGAAAGGTTGATGTTGTCACTCCTAATGGTTTTGAAAACAGTTTTACCCCTTCAACTGAAGAAGAGTTCGCTGATAAGAGAAGGGCCGCAAGAGAGAGATTCTGTGAAGTGGCAGCTGCCATGAGCGGAACTGACGTCAAGGAAGATGCAATCTTCGTTGGTATCGGTGGTCGCTATGAGTACAGAAACAAAGGTATCGATGTGTTTATCGACGCACTTGACAAACTCTCTAAGAGCGGTTATTCGGGAAAGGATATCCACGCATTTGTAATGATCCCTTCTGGACATCATGGTCCAGACAAGAGACTTGTTGCAAAGCTTGCTGGAAACCCAAGCGAAGAGCAGTATTGCACACAGGTTTCACACTATCTTATGAATCCTGAGTGGGATACAGTTACAACAAGATTCCGTCAGACAGGTCTAGTAAATGCCCTTGGCGACAAGGTTCATGTGTACTTCATTCCTTGCTACCTCAATGGTAACGATGGCGTATTCAACATGAGCTACTATGACCTTCTTGTAGGTCTTAACCTCGCAGTTTTCCCATCATATTATGAGCCTTGGGGATATACCCCACTTGAGGCATGTGCTTTCAGAATCCCAACACTTACCACAACCCTTGCAGGTTTCGGACGCTGGATCAACGATTACTATAAGAAGGCACACCCAGGCGTAACAGTGCTTGAAAGAAACGAGTCAAACTATTTTGATATAGTAGATGGCGTCGTTGAAAGAATCAAGGAGATAGCAGCTCTCACTCCAGCTAAGGCAAAGAAGTACATGCAGAATGCCAAGGACGTTGCTGATATCGCACTATGGCAGAATCAAATTACATATTATAAGGAGGCTTACTCTCTGGCCATCGAGAAGATGATTGAAAGAGTAGGTAAGTATCCGCAAAACGAACAGAAAAAAGTTATGGAATACAGAAAAATCGAAGTCGGAGCACCTTCATGGCAGAGCGTCATGGTAACACGACACCTCCCAGAGGCACTTTCTGGACTTGAAACTCTTTCTAAGAACCTTTGGTGGTGCTGGAATGAGAACGCAAAGGCTCTCTTTAAGAGCATTGACCCTGAAATTTGGCATAAGTCAGGCCACAACCCAATGGAGGTTCTTGACAAGGTAAGCCTCAAGAAGTTCAAGGAGCTTGCAAAGGATAAGGCATTCCTTTCACAGGTTAAGGAAGTCATGGATGACTTCAACTCTTACATGGCACTTAAGGCTCAGCGCACAGAGCCTTCTATCGCATACTTCTGTATGGAGTATGGTCTCGATACATCACTTAAGATCTACTCAGGTGGTCTTGGTATTCTTGCTGGTGACTACCTCAAGGAGACATCTGATATGAACGTTAACCTCTGCGCTGTAGGTCTTCTCTACAGATATGGTTACTTCACACAGGTAATGTCTGCTCAGGGTGACCAGGTTGCTAAGTATGACGCACAGGACTTCCTTAAGATTCCTGCAGAGCCAGTTCTTGACGCTGATGGAAACTGGATGACAACAGTAGTTGCATTCCCTGGAAGAAACCTTACAGCTAGAATCTGGAAGGTAGCTGTCGGTAGAACAGACCTTTACCTCCTCGATACAGACTATGAGGCAAACCTCCCTGAGGACCGTCAGGTTACATATCAACTTTACGGTGGTGACTGGGAGAACAGACTCAAGCAGGAGCTTCTCCTTGGTGTTGGTGGTGTTCGCGCTCTCAGAAAGCTCGGTCTTAACCCAACTATCTATCACTGCAACGAGGGTCACGCTGCATTCACAGGTCTTGAGAGACTTCGTGAGTATATCCAGAATGACAACCTTGAGTATACAGAGGCATTGGAGGTTGTAAGAGCTTCTTCACTCTTCACAACTCATACTCCAGTTCCTGCTGGACACGATGCATTCGAAGAGGGTATCCTCCGCAAGTACATCGGTCACTATCCAGAGAGACTTAAGATCAGCTGGGAGACAATGATGGCACTTGGTAAGCTTAACGTTTACGATCAGGGCGAGAAGTTCTCTATGAGTAACCTTGCAGCTAACATCTCACAGAACGTTAACGGTGTATCAATGCTTCACGGTCTTGTTAGCCAGGACATCTTCGCTAACATGTATCCAGGATACCTCCCTGAGGAGCTTTACATCAGCTATGTAACAAACGGTGTTCACTACCCAACATGGGCAGCTAAGGAGTGGAAGGCAGTTCACGCTAAGGTATTCGGCCCAGAGTTCGCAACACACCACTATGATAAGAAGTGCTTCGAGGGTATCTACAAGGTATCTGATGAGGAAGTTTGGAATGTAAGAAAGGTTCTTAAGTCAACACTCATGCAGGCAGTTGCTGAGAAGCTTTCAGATCCAGAGAACGGTAACCACTATTCTCCAAGTGAGATTGTTAAGATCATCAACACACTCCGTGATGACGTTCTTACAATCGGTTTCGCTAGAAGATTCGCTACATACAAGAGAGCAACACTTCTTTTCAACGACCTCGACAGACTTGACAGAATCGTTAACAATCCTAAGATGCCAGTTCAGTTCATCTTCGCTGGTAAGGCTCACCCAGCTGACAAGGCTGGTCAGGATCTCATCAAGAGAATTGTTGCGATTTCTAAGCAGGACAGATTCATCGGTAAGATCGTTTTCGTACCAGGTTATGACATCTCACTTGCTAAGAGACTCGTTCAGGGCGTTGACGTTTGGATGAACAACCCTACACGTCCACAGGAGGCTTCAGGTACATCTGGAGAAAAGGCTTCTATGAACGGTGTAATGCACTTCTCTGTCCTCGACGGATGGTGGGTTGAAGGTTATAAGGAGGGTGCTGGTTGGGCACTTCCACAGGAGAGAACATATGATGATCAGGGATACCAGAATGACCTTGACTCAGCTACAATCTACTCAATCATTGAGAACGAGATCGCTCCTGTATACTATGACAAGGATTATATGACAGGCAGATCTGAGAATTGGATCAAGTTCGTTAAGAACACAATCGCTCAGGTAGCTTGCAACTTTACAACTAACAGAATGCTTACTGACTATGTAAATCAGTACTATGATCCACAGGCAGTACGTTCTAACCAGATCAATGCTGATGACTACAAGCTCGCTAGAGAGATCGCAGCATGGAAGAGACACCTAAGAGCACAGTGGCAGAACATTGACGTTGTTTCTTACACTCGTCCAGATGACAGATGTGACCTTTCAGAGACAAAGTCACTCGTTCCAGAGCTCGTCCTCAATATTGGCGACCTTAAGCCAGAGGATATCGGTGTTGAGATGATCTTCGCAGCTTCTGACAAGAAGGGCAAGCTTCATATTCAGGAGACAGTTGAGTTTGCTGTTGTTGAGTGCAACGAGGGTATAGCTAAGTATCAGGCTTCAGTACTTCCTGAGAGAACAGGTATGTATCAGGTAGCAACTAGAGTTTACGCTAAGAATCCTCTTCTCCCTCACAGACAGGACTTCGAACTTGTAAGATGGTTGTAGCAACCGGATTTTTCGACGGTGTCCATCTCGGGCACCGTTTTGTAATTAAACAGCTCGTGGATGCAGCTAGTGAAAGAGGTGAACAGAGTACTGTCATCTCTTTCTGGCCGCACCCGCGTAATGTTTTGCAGAATGACGCCAGAGACCTGAGACTCTTGACTTCGCTTGAAGAGAAAAAGCAGATGCTTTATTCTTTAGGAGTAGACAAGGTGGAGATCCTAAACTTCACAAAGGACTTCAGCAAACTCTCCACAGAGCAGTACCTCAAGGACTATGTGATAGGGAAGTTTGGCGCTACTGCAATTCTTTTGGGCTATGACAACAGAATTGGGAACAATCCAGGAACTCCAGAAGAAATAGAACAGATAGCAAAAGGTCTCGGCCTTGATGTGATCCGTCCTAAAAGATTTTCGTCAGAGGGTATTGTTGTAAGCTCAACCAAAGTCAGAGATGCTCTTCTTAGCGGAGATGTCGTTTCTGCATCCAAAATGTTAGGTTATCAGTACAGCCTCCATGGCGTGGTTGTATCCGGAAACCAGAAGGGAAGGACAATAGGCTTCCCGACTGCAAACATGCAGCTTTATGAACCTCTTAAGCTGATTCCAGCAAATGGAGTCTATCTTGTTAAAGTGGAGACGCTCTCAAGACAGTTCTACGGAATGAGCAATATCGGAGTTCGCCCAACTGTCGGTTCGTTCAATGCTCGTACGATTGAGACAAATATCTTCGATTTCGATGAGGATATCTATGGCCTTGACCTGAAAGTCCACTTTATCGAAAAGATAAGGGATGAACGAAAGTTTGACAGCCTGTTGGATTTGAAAGGACAGCTTCAGAAAGATGCCTTGACTTGTCGGGAGATTCTTTCGAAGCATTAGTCTAATGAGCTGAAAGAAAGATTTCAGCGAATTGTCAGTCCTTTAAATTTTAATTTGTTATATTTGCAAAACCACAACGAGGTCCTGTCAGAGAACAATCGACAGGACTCCTTTTTAGTTATATATTTGTAATCATTGAGTAATTAATATGGCAGAAGTACATTACATGACACAGGAAGGCCTTGAGAAGCTTAAGAAGGATCTCGAGGAGGCACTTTCACAGCGCCCTGTCATTTCTGCAGCTATCGCTGAAGCACGTGAGAAGGGTGACCTTTCTGAGAATGCTGAATATGATGCAGCTAGAGAGGCACAGGGACTTCTTGAAATCAAAATAGCAAACCTTAAGAATAAGATCGCTAACGCAAAGGTTATCGATGAGTCTCAGGTAGGAACAGACAAGGTTCAGATGATGAACAAGGTCAAGATTAAGAATCTTGGCAACAACATGGTTATGGAGTACACAATCGTAGGTGAGACTGAGGCAGATTTCGCTAAGGGTAAGCTTGCAAGCACAACTCCAATCGCAAAGGCTCTCCTTGGACACAAGAAGGGTGATGTTGTAGAGGCTAAGGTTCCTGCTGGAGTTCTCAAGTTTGAGATTCTTGATATCACACTCTAATATGGCAACAATTTTTACAAAGATTGCAAAGGGTGAAATTCCATCCTATAAGGTAGCAGAGAGCGATGAGTTCTATGCTTTCCTTGATATCAGTCCACTTGCAAAGGGTCACACACTTGTGATTCCTAAGAACGTTGAAGACGACTACATCTTCAACTTGGACGAGAAGACATACGAAGGTCTTTGGGCATTCGCAAGAAAGGTGGCTGTTGCTCTTAAGGCGGCTGTGCCTTGCCAAAGAGTTGGTGTCGCAGTTCTCGGAATGGAAGTTCCTCATACACATATCCATCTTGTTCCACTTCAGACAGAGGGTGACATGAGCTTCTCAAAACCACGCGTAGAGCTTACAAAAGAGGAGTTCCAAACAATAGCAGATTCAATACTAAAAGAATATGAACAGCAATAAAGCAATTAAGCTTTTCGCAGGTGCAGCACTTTGTCTGTGCCTCGCATCCTGCGGTAAGGATGCAAAGATTGAGGGAACAATCAAGGATGCTCCTCAGACAGATGTTATCGTAAAGCTCCTTGGTGTTAACGAATACAATGTGCTTGATACTATCAAGACAAATGCATCCGGACATTTCTCATACAAGGTTGCGATGGAGAAGGGTCAGCCAGAGTTCGTGTATCTCTTCCATGGAGATGTAAAGATGGCTTCACTAATTCTTCTTCCAGGAGATAATGTTAAGGTAACAGCTGATACTCTTGGTAAGGCTTATACAGTAGAGGGTTCTGAGGAAAGTGCAAAACTTGAGCAGGTGGAGTCTGATTTCAGAGATTTCACAACTGTGTTTGCAGCAGAGGCATCTAAGGCAGCAGGCCTCGAGTATGACTCAGCAGAGCTTAAGAATATTCAGAAGAATCTTTCAAACCAGTACGTTAACTACTATCGTTCAAGAGTTAAGTATGTGCTTGAAAACCCATTCTCTCTTTCAACAATCCCAGTTCTTTACCAGAACCTTAATGAGAATTTCTCAATCTTCAGCCAGCAGACAGATGCTATTCATTTCAGAAATGTACATGACTCTCTAGCAACTATCTACCCTGACTCAAAGTATGTCAAGGCTCTTGCTAAGGAAGCATCTAGAAGAGAGAAGATTCTTGATGTAAATACTAGAATGTCTTTCGCTGAGGAAGTAGGTTTCATCGATCTTAACATGCCAGATGTAAAGGGCAACAAGGTATCTATCAAGGGTCTTGGAGCTAAGGTTGTTATGGTTCACTTCTGGGTGGCTGCTGATGAGGCTTAACCAGGATATCCTTAAGAAAGTATACGCAGACTACAAGTCTAAGGGCTTCGAGATCTACTCAGTTGCACTTGATACAGACAAGGCTCTTTGGGCTTCAATCGTAAAGAACCAGGAACTTGATTGGGTAAACGTTTGCGATGGTTATGGTCTTAACTCTTCATCTGTTGCTCTCTACGGTGTTAGCACTCTTCCATGCTCATACTTCATTGTAGGAGATCAGATTTCTGCAGCAGCAGTAAGTGATGAGGCAAGCCTCAGAGCATTCCTTAATAAGAATCTTTAATCGCTAGTCTAGCGGTTTATATAACGAAAAAGTCTCGAGGTGATCGAGACTTTTTTGCGTTATATGCGGGTCAAGTTAAATTCTATTCGTTGGGTTTAAGGATGTTCTTTTTACTGACTATTGCAACGAACTGCTTGAGGTAGAATGGCTCAAAGTAAGCGATGTCTTCAAACTTCTTTTCCTTGAGAGCCTCCACTGCTGGAACAAGCATTGATGAGGCCTTAGGACAGCATCCGACAAATACTGCATTCTCACTGGTTAATGTGTCCTTGCACTTGAGTGCTCCATCACCGATGAAAAGGACTTTGCCTTCCTCGAGGTATGATGCGAAACTGTTTTCGTCAATGACTTCTGGGGTTGTTTCTGTGATCTGCTTTCCATCTGGAGTGAATACTGCTGAATATACTTCCATTCTTCTGGCGTCAATCATAGGAACAACGTATTTGCATCCCTCAGGGATAAGGTTCTCAGCAATGGCCTGATAAACAAGAGTGTCCAAAGTACCAACTGCAATTAGAGGAATCTTTGCTCCAAAACAGAGACCCTTAGCAGTTGAAGTTCCTACTCGTAGGCTGGTGTATGAACCAGGTCCCTTGCTGATGCAGACAGCAGAACAATCCTTGACGGTGCAATTTCTCTGGTCGAGAATTTCTTTGACAAAAGGAGCTGTCATGGAAGCATGCTCGCGCATGCCTTCTCCTTCCTTATATGCAACAACCTTCCCATCTTCAACTAGAGCAGTGGAGCAAAGGTTGGTGGATGTCTCAATTAGAATAATTCTTTCCATTTGGTATTACTGTTTGAATAGAAGTTCCTTAAAGAATGGGAATACGGTGTATCCGAAGTCTTTGATTGGTTCGTATAGAACGGATTCTTCGAGGATTTCCTTCTTTACAATTGCTCCGTCTACGTTTGCGGCGGAGAAGATCATCACGACAACAGAAACGAGGATCAGATACTTAAGTAGTGCAAATCCAACTCCTAGTAGTTTATCAGCCCAGCCTAGCATAACGAATTTGATTATGCCGGAAATTGCCTTTTCCACAAATCTAAGTGCAACAGCGACTGCGAGGAATATTACAATGAAAGAAATAATGTTCATCATCGCAGGTGACACGGTCAGGAACTGGCTGAGCCAAGTGCTGACAATTTCTGAGAATTTGAATGAAGCCCAAATTCCGATAACCACTGATATAATGGATATTACCTGTGATATAAATCCCTTTCGAATTCCTTGAACTACACCAGGGAATAAACAAACAAGAAGGATGATATCTATTGTGTTCATTGTCTTTATATCGTAAAAAATTAGTATCTTTGCCCCCTATTATATACGCATCGGGAAAGAGAATATTTCTTGCTGCAAAAATATGTAAAAAATATGACATTTAAAGAGTATAAGGGCCTTGATCTCGTAGCAACAGGCAATGAGATTCTAGACAGATGGAAGAAGAATAGAGCCTTCGAGAAGTCACTCGAAGTAAGAGAAGGTGCGCCTGAATTTATTTTCTTTGAAGGACCTCCTTCTGCTGATGGTATGCCTGGTATCCATCATGGTATGGCCAGAAGTATTAAGGATTCAATCTGTCGTTTCAAGACACAGACAGGATATAAGGTTCGTCGTCGTGCCGGCTGGGATACTCACGGTCTTCCAGTTGAGCTTGGTGTAGAGAAGAAACTTGGTATTACCAAGGCTGATATCGGCACAAAGATTAGCATCGCTGAGTATAACGACACTTGCCGCAAGGAAGTGATGAAGTATACTAAGGAGTGGGTTAATATGACAGAGCGTGTTGGTTACTGGGTTGATATGAACGACCCATATATCACATACGACAACCGTTATATTGAGACTCTTTGGTATCTCCTTCGTAAGATCTATGACAAGGGTCTTCTTTACAAGGGATATACAATTCAGCCTTATTCTCCAACAGATGGTACTGGTCTTAGCTCTCACGAGCTTAACCAGCCAGGCTGTTATAAGGATGTCACAGATACAACAGTAACTTGTCAGTTTGAAGTGATCAAGGACGAGAAGTCTCAGAAGCTCTATGAGTGTGAGACTCTTCCAGTGTACTTCCTCGCATGGACAACTACACCTTGGACTCTTCCTTCAAATACTGCTCTTTGCGTTGGCCCTAACATTGACTACGTAAGAGTACTTTCATTCAACCCTTATACAGGAACTCAGGCAATCTATGTTGTTGCCAAGGCTCTTGTTGGTGCTTGGTTCAACGCTAAGGGAGCTGATCAGCCACTCACCTATACAGTAGGTGACAAGGTTGTTCCTTTCAAGATTCTTGACGGTGAGTTCAAGGGATCTGAGCTTGTTGGTATCAAGTACAATCAGCTTATCAACTGGTTCAAGCCAACAGAAGGCGAGGCATTTAGAGTTATCTCTGGTGACTATGTAACAACAGAAGACGGTACAGGTATCGTTCATATCGCACCTACTTTCGGTGCTGACGATAAGAAGGTTGCAACAAACTTCGGTATTCCTGGAATCATGCCTGTTGACAAGGATGGTAATCTCCAGGCTCAGGTAGACCGTCAGGGTCGTTTCTGCCGTCTTGAGGATCTTAGCGCAGACTATGTTGCCAAGTATGTTGATCCTTCATACGCAGAGTTCCAGGGAAGATACGTTAAGAAGGGTTATAAGGGATATTTCGAGCACAATGAGGATCCTCAGGATCCAACACTCGATGTTGATCTTTGTATGATGCTTAAGGTTGATGGCCGTGCATTCAAGATCCAGAAGCATGTCCACAACTATCCACATAGCTGGAGAACTGATCTTCCAGTCCTCTATTATCCACTTGACTCTTGGTTCATCAAGGCAAGTGCAGTTAAGGACGAGATGGTAGCTCTTAACAAGACAATCACATGGAAGCCTGAGAGCACAGGTACTGGTCGTTTCGGTCAGTGGCTTGAGAATATCCAGGACTGGAACCTTTCAAGAAGCCGTTTCTGGGGAACTCCACTTCCTATCTGGAGAACAGAAGATGGTAAGGAAGAGAAGTGCATCGGTTCTGTAAAGGAACTTTATGCAGAGGCAGAGAAGGCTGTTGCAGCTGGTATCATGTCTGAGAATCCTCTCAAGGCTAAGGGCTTCGATCCAGAGGATATGTCTTTGGAGAACTACGAGAAGATTGATCTTCACCGTCCACATGTAGATAACATCTACCTTGTTTCTGAAAGCGGTAAGAAGATGATCCGTGAGACAGACCTTATTGACGTATGGTTTGACTCAGGTGCTATGCCATTCGCACAGGAAGGCCTTAGAAACCTCGGTTCTTCTGACTTTGGCTGTACAGCAGACTTTATCGCAGAGGGTGTTGACCAGACTAGAGGTTGGTTCTACACACTTCATGCAATCCATACAATGATTAGCGGAACTCCTGCATTCAAGAGAGTAATCTCAAACGGTCTTGTACTTGACAAGAACGGAGACAAGATGAGTAAGCGTCTTGGCAATGCAGTTGACCCATTCCAGGCACTTGACAAGTTTGGTGCTGATCCACTTCGTTGGTACATGCTCACAAACGCTCAGCCTTGGGATAACCTTCGTTTCGACGAGGCAGGTGTAGACGAGGTTCGCAGAAAGTTCTTTGGAACACTTTACAACACATACTCATTCTTCGCTCTCTATGCTAATGTCGACAACTTCGACCCTAAGGCACCAAAGATTCCATACGCAGAGCGTCCAGAGATTGACCGCTGGATCATCTCTCTTCTTAACACTCTGAAGAAGAATGTTGTTGCGTCTTATGAAGACTACGATATTACCTCGGCTGGTAGAATGATTCAGGATTTTGTCTGCGATCACGTCAGCAACTGGTATGTTCGTCTTAATAGAAAGAGATTCTGGGGTGGCGGAATGACAGATGACAAGCTTGCAGCTTATCAGACACTACATGAGGTCCTCACAGACATCGCAATCCTTTCAGCTCCTATCGCTCCATTCTATATGGACAGACTCTATCTTGACCTTGTTCCAGACGGAGAGGAGTCAGTACACTATGTAATCATGCCTAAGTGTGACGAGGCTGCTATTGACAAGGATCTCGAGGAGAGAATGGAACTTGCTCAGAGAGCATCTTCTATGGTTCTTGCTCTTCGTCGTAAGGTCAATATCAAGGTTCGTCAGCCACTTTCTAAGCTTATCATCCCTGTTATCTCAGATAAGGTTCGTCAGCAG
>JAKSJT010000059.1 GCA_024402125.1 Bacteroidales bacterium | reverse complement strand
GGACGCGGTCGAAACGTACGAACGCGAGAACACCGAGACCCACGCCGAATCCGTAAAAAAGGTATACGACAAACAGCGCGGGACACGCCACGACCTCCCCCACCGCGATATCATCACCTATCTCAAGAAGATTACGGTTTTCCCACTGATTACCATTACCACCTCCTGAGCAAGAGCTCAGGAGAGCTGCGCCTAGTGCAATGGCTGCAATAAAAAATCTTTTCATGTTGGTTATCGTATTTTAGTATTTATAGATTACTGCTGATACAGGTGAGATTGTGATAGTGTCCACACCCTTCTTTGCATCACCTTTGTAAGACTGCTTTGTGAAGCTTCCACCGATAACCTCAGGAGTCTTTCCTGTATAAGGGATTGTGGTTGTCTTAGCCTTTGAGGTAGGATTGATCACGACGATACACTTCTGTGAACCGGTAGTTCTCTCGTATACCATAGGATATGGAACCTCAAGACCATTGATAAGCTTCCAGTCGGCATCGTTTCCGAGTGCAGGGTACTTGTTTCTTAGAGCAAGCATCTCTCTAGTGAAGTTAAGAAGAGAGTTAGGGTCATTCTCTGACATTTCAACGGTCACTCTCTTTGGATCAGGATCCTGTGGAATGTAGAGTTTCTCCTCTGGAGCAGTTGAGAAACCGGCATTCTTGCTACCATCCCAAAGCATAGGGATACGTGTTCCAGAGCGCATCCATGAGCCCTCAACTGAAGGGAGGCCATAGATATGCTTGAGTCCGATTTCATCACCATAGTAGATGAACGGAACACCTGGCATTGTGAGGAAGAATGTCATATAGACCTTCTCCTGATCAACTGTTGCTCTAGTTGTTGAAGCAGGGCGGTTGAAGTCATGGTTACTTGTTGGAAGAGATGCATATCCCTTACCCTTGACCTTGTCGTACTGATAGATGAACAGGTCATACCATGTATTAAGCTCACCGCGACCCTCAAGCTCGAACCAGCATGTAGCAGGACCTCCAGTCATACGATCCATGTTGAAGAACAGTGTAGAATAGTTGTATACACCATCATGAGCGAAGAAATCGATATCGAAACCAGCCTCAATTGACTGTGAAGGATTGAACCACTCAGCGATAAGAACTCCTTCAGGGTATGTCTGCTTGAACCACTTTGCAAGATCCTCCTTCCAAAGCTTGATTGTTGCAGACTTGTCGAAGTCATTCTTAACTAGTGATGCTGCCATATCAACACGGAATCCATCCACGCCCTTGTCCATCCAGAAAGAGATGATGCTCTTAATCTCACGGCGCATTGCCTGAGGTCCCGGTGCATCAACGCTCTGCTCCCAAGGATGAGTCGGGTCAGGGTTCGCGAATCCGAAATTAAGGGCAGGCTGAGTGTCAAAGAAGTTCTTCACGAAGTGAGGACCTCTAGGAGCCTTTGACTCAACGAACTTGCTTACGATATTGTTAGCCTGATTCATGAGTTCTGTGTAGTCTGACTCTCCTGCCAAATTCTTTGAGGCCTTGACCTCTGGCTTGAATGTAGGCCAGATATAGTAGTCGCTGTATCTCTGGTTAGGATCAGCCTCCTGACTCTGAACGAACCATTCGCACTGATCGGAAGAATGACCTGCTACAAGATCAAGTATAACCTTCAGACCTAGTGAATGAGCCTTATTGACTAGCTCGACAAGGTCAGAGTTTGTTCCGAAACGAGGATCCACCTTATAGAAGTCAATTACATCATATCCTCCATCAGTCCAACCTGACACGAAGATAGGGTTCATCCAGACTGCAGTCACACCGATTGACTTGATGTATTCAAGTCGTGAAGTGATACCAGGAAGGTCACCGATACCGTTTCCATCAGTGTCCTGGAAGGATGATGGATAAATCTGATACACAGATGCATCCTTAAGCCATGATGCATGATGCTCCGACTGAGCGTTCAGCGAAAGAGCAGCACCAAGCGAAAGAACTGAAAGTACTATTTTTTTCATCAACTTTATTCAATTTAAATATACATCCACTACTTGAAAAGAAGCTGTGAGTAATCTGTAAGATAATGTCTCCAGTTCTTCCAGACGTGACCGCAGTCAGACTCTGTATACTGATACTTGTATCCAGCAGCGTCGAGCTTCTCTCTGAATGACTTGTTTGCCTGATATAGGAAGTCCTCGTCACCGATAGCAATCCAATACATAGGGTTGTATGAGAAGAGCTTTGCAAGCTTAGCGTCAAAGTCCTTTGTCATCTCAGATGTTCCGTTTGCATAGTTGCCTACTGCTGCTGAGAAAAGACCTACATAACCGAACTTGTCAGGATAGTTTGCTGAAATGACACATGTATGTCCACCACCCATTGAAAGACCAGCAATAGCTCTATGAGCTCTATCTGGCATTGTTCTATATGTCTGGTCGACAAAGTTTATCACATCACCGAATGTTGCCTCATAGGTATTGGCAGAAAGTGTGTTGTATCTACGGCTGTTCTTAGCCTCAGCATAACCAAGGCTGTTCTCGCCTGGAGCTGCTGTCATGTTAGGATGACCGTTAGGCATTACAACGATCATAGGGACAGTCTTACCGGAAGCGATGAGGTTATCCATAATCTCTGCAGCACGGCCAAGGTTGAGCCACTCGTTCTCGTCTCCGCCACCACCATGGAGAAGATAGAGTACCGGGTACTTCTTAGTTGAGTTCTTCTCATAGCCATATGGAGTATAGACACTCATTCTTCTTTCATAACCAAGACTTGTCGGATACCATACCTTTGATACTGTTCCATGAGGTACGTCTTGAACCATTGTAAGGTCACCGACCTCACCAGGAACTACGAACACATTGCGAAGAACCTCACCATCTCTGATAGTATAAGGAGACGCTGCGTCCACTGTATAGTTACCGTCAATGATGAATTCATAACGATAGAGTTCGCTCTTGGTTGGAACAGTTGTATATGTCCAGATACCTTCTGAGTTCTTCTTCATCTGTGCTACTCCCTCTCCGAAAGTGCCATTCTCAAGTTCGAAGAAGTTACCACAAACCTGAACGCTCTTGGCATCTGGAGCTGAGTAAGAGAATGTAATAGTCTTGTCATCGTTGACAACAACAGTCTTGAGAGTATAGTTAAGAGTAACGCTAAGAGGAGCCTCTCCTACTGCAACCTTAGCTGTGGTATAACCAGCAAGAGACACAACGAGAGTATCACCTACTTTGGCGTTGATAGTAAAGTCTCCGGCAACGTTTGTCTTTGTCTTGACATTTGTTCCCTGAACTGAAACTTCAGCACTAGAAACCGGAGCCCATAGCTGGCTTGCCACGTTTCCTGTAATGTTGCCTTCCTGCTGAGTGCATGCACAGGCAGCCAGAGCAAAAAGAAGGAATGAAAATTTCTTCATACGATTGGATATGATTAGTGAATTAATATGGTAGTCTATTTGAAAAGAGTTGGAGCCAGATCTCTAAGGTTATATCTCCATGTATACCAGGTGTGAGCTCCAGGTCCCTCTGAATACTCAAGTTTGAAACCAGCCTCTCTGAATGCCTTCACTGTCTCCTGTCCGTTCTGGTATGCGATGTCCTCAGGACCGCCCTGAGTGAATACAAGTTTCTTCACGTGCTTGTTGAACGCTGGAGCAATCTCCTTAATTTTAGCGACATTGGCATTGAACTGAGCAGGGTTGTTAGCGAACCAGCCTGATGAAAGGATAAGGTATGAATCAAACACTTCATGCCTTCTCATGATTACATTCAATGTCTCGATACCACCTTGAGACAGTCCAGAGAGTGCTCTATGAGCCGCATCTGTGTAGACATTGTATGTTGACTCAATGAATGGAACAAGATTGTCACAGAGGTCATCCACGAAAAGGTCATTGTCCATGTGACCGTCAGGCATTACGACAATCATAGGAGAAAGTTTTCCTTCAGCATAGAGATTGTCAAGGATAAGGTTTGCAGCACCAAGAGCTGGCCAGCCTGCATCATTGTCTCCACCGCCATGGACTAGATAGAACACGGGAAGCTTCTTTTTCATCTTCTCGTATCCAGCGGGAGTCCAGACATGGCATCTTCTCACTGAGTTGGTTGCGTTTGAGTGATAATATCTAGCGCTGATTGCTCCGTGAGGGATATCCTTAAGAACAAAGAACTCGTCTCCGGCAGGAGCATAGTTAAGAAGTGAGTAAGTCTCGATTGCCTGCTCACTGACTGGATCAATGGTCTTGATTCCGTCAATGTTGAAATAGTATCTGTATACGCCTGGCTCAACACCATCCATTGTGCATTCCCAAACGCCCTGTGCGTTCTGCTTCATTTCAACTGGGACTCTCTCAGCGAGATCTCCCTGCATTGTAACTACTCTTGCCTTTGGTGCATAGATCCTGAAGGCAACCTTTCCGTTACCAAGGTCCTCGGTAGACTTCACCTGCACACCAGCTGGTGCCTGTGCAGAAAGAGACAAGCTCATTGAAAGGCATGCGGCCAATATGGTTAACTTTTTCATGTTATTTTATTTTTAGTGCGATATTTTCAATCCAATCCTCCAGTTCAGAGAGCCAGCTGCTCTTATAAAGCATGCTGTCCTTCCATCCCCAGCCATGTCCGCCTGTTGGGTAGATATGCATGGATGCTGACACCTTGTTAGCAACAAGCTGCTCATAGTATCTGAGGCTGTTTGTTACCGGAACGTCAGGGTCATCTGAACAGAGTACAATAAATGCAGGAGGAGTATCAGGAGTTACGTGCTTCTCGAGGCTGAATCTATCCACCAGATCCTTAGAAGGTTTCTTGCCGATAAGAGCATCTCGAGAAAGACCATTTGTGAACGAATCCTCCATAGTGATGACAGGATACATAAGAATCTGGAAATCAGGTCTTGTTTCCTTGTCAACATAAAGTGTTGCAGCAGATGCTGCGAGGTGTCCTCCAGCAGAGTTACCAGCGATACCGATCTTTGTGATGCCGAGCTCCTTAGCCTTACTTCTCATAATTCTAATAGCCTGCTGAACATCGTGAAGAGGAACTTCTGAATGACCTACAGGAAGACGATACTGAAGCATACAGTATGTTATTCCACGAGCATTGAACCAATCTTTCGGATCTCTTCCCTCGTATGTCTGTGACTGCATGATATAGGCTCCACCAGGACACATGATGACACATAATCCATTTGGTTCCTTAGCTGGATATACTTCCATCATAGGGACTTCATAGTCGTGAGCCTTGAATACAAGGAATCCTGACTCCGGACCTGGAATCTCAAAAGCATCTGGAGCGCCGTTTGGCCATAGTTTGACTGTGTCAATTTTATCAACTGCTCTTGGCTGTGCAATTGCAGCAATAGAAGATAAAAGAAGAGATGTAAGGATCAATAATCGTCTCATAATGAATTTTATATGAAAAAAGGATATGGTACAGGACCGAAATCCTGTCCATATCCAATCAAAAAATACTAACTCAACTATTTGAATGCAGCATAACCTGAGTTCTGCACATAGATACCCTTTGAGAGGTTGTACTGAGTCTGAGGGATAGGGAGATACTCATCCTGTCCAGCCTTGAACTGTGAGTTGACATAGTATACTCTCTTTGTCTTCTCAACCTCGAAGAACTTGTTCATTGTCTCAGCAGCAATACCCCAACGTACAAGGTCGAACATACGCTCACCCTCGAGTGCACACTCGATACGTGTCTCCATATGGAGTGCCTTTCTTGCATCAGCCTGGCTCATTCCCTTAGGATATGTGCTGATCTCATAGTTAGCGGCGAAACCGTTTACATTGACTGCATCTGGATATGCAGGATCAACGAATGCTGTTACATAAGGGCTGTTCTTTGCTCTTGTACGGATCTTGTTAAGCTCCTGGATACCTTCGTCAACACGGTTGAGCTCAATAAGAGCCTCTGCTCTCCAAAGGAGAACGTGAGCGTAACGGATGATCTGATAGTTAAGAGCCGAGTTACCCCAAGGATATGTTGTAGCGAGATCGCCTGAATCTGGAGAAACGAGGAAACGCTTTACGAAGTGATATCCATATGAGTTGAAGTCTCTGTACCAGAGAGCGGTTACAGGCTCTGAGTAAGTCTTCCAACGTACATTGATACGACCGATGATGAAGTCAAGACGTGGGTCAACAGGTGCTTCAATATTATAGTTTGTATAAGTCTTGTTCTCACCGTTAATCTTCTCCTCAACAAGGTCATAGTCCTTTGTCTGCCATGAACCGTCAAGCATAGGAAGACCATTCTTTGTCTGGAATGCGTTTACAAGGTCCTGGCTTGACTTGAAGAAGTCATCACCATTATATGGTCCCTTAGGAGTGTTAAGAAGAGCTGACCAGTTAACGTGACCAACACCACAGTAAGCCCAAGGAAGGCTCATTGTAGCACCGTCATTTGTTGAATACTGAACTGCGAAGATTGACTCCTTACCGTTCTCGTGTGCTACCATATCAAGCATCTGGAAATCTGGGAGAAGGTCATACTTGCCACTGCCCATAACCTCACCTGTAAGAGCAACGACCTTTTCAAGGTCTGCCTTGTCCACGCTTGTAACTGCGTGAGAAGTTTCATCCTGACGATATGCCTTGTAGAGGTAAACCTTAGCAGCATAAGCCTTAGCAACGAACTTGTTGACACGGCCTGCCTCCTTGAATGATTCAGGAAGAACAGCTGCAGCATCCTCAAACTCCTTAGCGATCATCTCGAGGAGCTGATCTCTAGTATACTCATTGTTCTTTACATTGACATACTCTGTCTCAGGGAGATTCTCATCAATCCAAACAATGTTCTTGAAATGACGAACAAGCTCGAAATAGTAGTGAGCACGAAGTGCACGCATCTCTGCCTTGTAGATCTCTGCCTCTGGTACATCCTTAGCGTCAACAGTTGCAAGAACTGCAAGAGCTGAATTTGTTCTCTTCACTGAGTTGTAGAGAGCAACCCAGATGTTGTTAGGTGTGCCATGTGTAGCATCAACTACATATGTCTCGATGTTGTGGAAACCAGCATTATCAGATGGACCACCACCACCCTTGTAAGCGTTATCAGCACGAAGCTCACCTGTAAGCCAATGGTTTACTGGAGCACCCATAGCACCGAATGTTGTATTTGGACCTGCAAGAGCTGAATATGCTGCATTAAGTAGATAAGGAAGACCTTCAGCTGAAGCCATTGTAGCATCATTAAGTGAACCCTGTGGCTTGATATCAAGGAAGTCCTCACATGATGAAAGTGATGCAACAAGTGCTGCTCCCAAAAGTATATATCTGAATTTCATAATCTTATTCATTTAATTTGTGATACTAGAATCCGATGTTAAGACCAGCGACAAGATTGAATGCGTTTGGATAAGGATATCCAAGAGACTCAGGATCTGGTCCAGTGTACTTTGTGAGAGTGAAGATGTTCTGTCCCTGGAGATATACTCTTGCAGACTTGATCTTTGCCTTTGAAAGGAGATCTGAAGGAAGTGTATAACCAATAACGAGATTCTTCATCTTAAGGAATGAACCATTCTCAATATAGAAGCTGTTCTGAACGCCTTCCTTGTTTGTATCAAGTGTTGATACAGCTGCATACTTAGATGTGTAAGTACCTGTCTTGAGGAAGTCATCGTAACCCTTAACAGCATCAAGAAGTCTGTTAGAGTGGTTTCCAAGACCCTCACCAAGTGGGAAGAAGTCTGTGTAGAGCTTAGATGTGTTGTAAACATCGCGGAACATACCGCTGAAGAACATTGAGAGATCCCATCCCTTGTATGAAGCAGAGAAGTTAAGACCGAATGAAAGCTTAGGGTTGTTGCAACCGATATAAGCCTGGTCACTTGTGTTGATCTTACCATCGTTGTTTACATCCTCATACTTGAGACGACCGATACCAGGAGTACCATACTCAACTGTATACTTACTGTTGTAAGCGTCAACCTCAGCCTGTGTACGGAATACATCCTTTACAACATAACCTACGAGTGCACCGTAAGGGAGACCCACGTTAGATACGTTAGCTGCCTGGTTACCGCAACCATATGTGTAGTAGAGATCCTCAGGGAGGTATGTAATCTTATTCTTATAAGCTGCTGCGTTTGCAGAAATCTCATAGCTGAAGTCACCGTGAGTATTTCTCCAAGATGCGATTGCCTCAAATCCCTTGTTGTTCATTGATGCACAGTTCTGGAATGACTCACCACCTTCACCTACGATAGCTGCAACAGGAACCTTGTAGAGCATGTCTGTAGTGTTCTTGTTATAAGCATCAATTGAGAATGTAAGTCTGTTGTTAAGGAAACCAGCATCGAGACCAAGGTTGATCTGCTCTGTCTGCTCCCAACGGAGGAATGGGTTACCTGACTGTGTACGTACAGCACCTGAAGAAAGTGTTGAGTTATCACCGCTAAGGTTGTAGCTACCGTTCCATATATCTACACCATAGATACTATATGTAGCTGTGTTGTTGATCTGGTCATTACCGTTGATACCCCATGATGCACGGAGCTTGAGGTCAGAGAGCCAGTTCTTTGTTGAAGCCATGAACTTCTCGTTGTTGATCTTCCAACCGAATGAAGCAGATGGGAAGATACCTGAGTTGTTCTCCTTACCGAAACGTGAAGAAGCATCACGACGAACAGTTGCAGAGAAGAGATACTTGTCAGCAAGTGTGTAGTTAGCCTTTGCGAATACAGATGTCATCGCATAGATGTTAGCGTTGCTTGAAGAAGTCTTAGTTCCTTCAGCTACATCAACATAAACATAGTCACGTGATGTCATTGCAAAGCCTGTAGCCTGTGCAGAAAGTACATCAACACGATTCTTCTTAGCCTCTGTACCGAGAAGGAACTGTGCTGAGTGGATACCCTTGTTAAGAGAGTAGTTTGCTGTGTTTGTCCAAACCCACTCAAGAGTCTCTCTGTTTGTGATATTGAGAGCACTTTCTGAGTATGAACGAGTATGCTCATCCCATGCAGGAGTGAACTCATTAGAGTAATCAGGGTTGTAGTTGATACCGTAGCTTGAACGAAGAACGAGGTTCTTCACTGGAGTAATGTCAATGTAAGCATTACCGAAGATTCTCCAGCTCTTGAAGATGTTGTTAGCCTCATTGTCGAGGTAACGGACAGGGTTCTGACGGCTACCGAGGAGGTCTACATCTGCTCCTGCGTATGTACCGTCACTTGCGTAGATTGCCTGAGCAGGGTGCTGAGCCAAAAGCTGTCTTTCAACTGCCTCATATCCTCTAGGCTGCTTGTGCTGAGTCCAGTATGTAACGTTAAGAGACTCACCGATCTTGAGCTTGTTGTTGAAGAAACGGTATTCTGAGTTGTAACGTGTACCTATTGACTTATAGTCAGTGTTCTTCATTGTACCGTTCTGGTCCATGTAGTTTACACTAAGTGAAGACACATGGTCCTTGCTACCCTTAGAGAGTGAAAGGCTGTATGTCTGCATGAGAGCTGGCTTGTATGCCTCTGCGAACCAGTCTGTGTCAGAAATCTTCATGCTTACGCCGTCCTTCTCCCAGTATGACTGACCGAGCTTGAGCTGAGCCTTCTCACCGTCACCATAGATAGTAGACTTAGGTGTTGTACCGAAATCATACTTATATGCTGACCAGTAAACGTCTCCCCACTCCTGAGCATTAAGAAGAGGAATACCACGACGAACAACCTGGAGAGTCATTGTAGCGTAGATAGCTGCTGAAGCAGCATCCTTAAGTACATGCATTGACTCGATATCGTTGCTGTTAACGATTCTACCGATATCAGCACGAGTCATGACACCGTCAATTACATAAAGAGGTGAAGAGTTGTTGATAGTAGTTGTACCACGGATAAGGGAAGAAGTTCCCTGTCCACCTGGAGTACCATCAGTTGTGACGTTCATACCTGCAACACGACCGTTAAGAGCGGTCATTACGTTACCTGTAGGGATGTCGGCAACTTCTCTCATCTTTACGACAGCAACTGAACCTGTGAGGTCAGCCTTCTTTTCTGTCATGTAACCAGTAACGACTACCTCATCAAGATATCTGCTATCCACTTCGAGAGTAACGTTCATTGTAGCTGCTGCCTTGAGTGTTACTGTGTTGTAACCGATACAAGAGATCTCGATGTTTGATCCAGCAGGAGCATTGAGCTCGAACTTACCATCGATGTCAGTAGCTGTACCGTTAGTGGTGCCTGCAACCATAACAGCAGCGCCAATGATAGGCTCACCGCTAGTTTCTGTTACAGTACCGGTAACTTTGATTGTTTGTGCATTAGCGACAACACCTATAAGAAGGGCTGTTATGCATAATGCGAAGAATCTAAATACCTTCATGTGATTAATTATTAGTTTATATTAAGTTGGTGCAACAAATGTTGTCTTTTAAAACGATGTAAAAGTACCAACTGATAATCACGACAGTAGTTAGAATATTTCCCTTTTTCTATTAAATTTTCCCAAACCAAGCCATTCTATTCACATATGGCTTTTTTGTACATCTGCATGGGAATATTTTACAAATTATTGAGAATTTAAGAGACTAGAAATCAAAACAGGACACCGAAAAGATGGAATCATATTAAAAAATGCACTTATAGAATCAGACTTTTTAATATAATAGAAGCCGAAACTATCCAACATACAATATTTTACAAAACAAAAGTTCTAAATTGAAAAATAACAACTTAAATATGTATTATCTTTGAAGAACAAAGACAAACAACAAATCTAATTATTAATAGTATTTATCATGAGCTCACAGAAAAGTAACATTTCAAAGCTCCTACCTATGATGTTCGCATTCTTTGCGATGGGATTCGTTGACATGGTAGGAACTGCCACCAACTATGTAAAGGCAGACTTCCAGCTGTCAGACACTATGGCGAACTTCCTACCTTCCATGGTATTCCTCTGGTTCTTCTTCCTTTCAGTACCGACAGGAGTTCTCATGGGAAAATATGGAAAGAAAAAGACAGTACTCGCATCACTTGTTGTAACAGTACTCGCCCTTGTATTCCCTCTATTTGCGTATTCATACCCTATACTCCTCGTTTCATTCTGCCTTCTCGGTATTGGAAACACACTCATGCAGGTATCGCTTAATCCGCTTATCTCATGTGTTGTCAATGGAGACAAGCTTTCAAGTACACTTACATTCGGTCAGTTTGTAAAGGCAATCGCTTCATTCATCGCTCCTATCATCGCAAGCTGGGGCGCAGTTCACACAGGCAACTGGACACTCCTATACATAGTATTCCTTGTAATGGCAGTAATCGCAACAGCATACCTATGGACAACTAAGATTGAAGAGCCTGTAGCTGAAACAAAGTCCTCTGGCTTTGTTGAGTGCCTTAAGCTCCTCGGAGATAGCACAGTATTCCTTCTCTTCCTTGGTATTGTCGCTCACGTAGGTATTGATGTAGGTGTAAACACTGCAGCACCTAAGATCATCATGGAAAGACTTGGTCTTCCTCTTGACGAAGCAGCATTCGCAACAAGCGTATACTTCCTGTTCAGAACAATCGGTTGTTTCTCAGGATCATTCATCCTTGCTAAGTTCTCAGAGAAGAAGTTCTTCGCTATCAGCGTAGCTTGTATGATCATTTCAATGATCGGACTGTTTGTTGCCAATTCTCTTCCAATGCTTTATGTTGCTATCGCTTTTGTTGGATTCGGTAACTCAAACATCTTCCCTATCATCTTCTCTAACGCTCTTAGATACAACCCAGCAAAGGACAATGAGATGTCAGGTCTTATGATCATGGGTCTTATCGGTGGAACAATCTTCCCTCTTCTTATGGGTGTTCTTTCAGATGCAATGGGTAACCAGAACGGTTCTGTGATCGTCATCTCAGTAGGCGTTGTATACCTCATTACACTTGCAGCTAGATTCTTGAAAA
>JAKSJT010000058.1 GCA_024402125.1 Bacteroidales bacterium | reverse complement strand
GTTTGGAACAGGATCCAAGGCTGACAAGAAAACATTTGTTGAAAGAATTGCCTTCCTTATTGTAGCAGTTATTGCAATCATTGCAACTGTAGCACTAAGTTGGAACTGGGCAGCTATCATATTCATAGTATTCAGTTCATACATTGTTATCAATGTAATTGGAGCGCTGATCAAATAATACAAATAAGAGTTTTTTATATGAATTAATGGGTAGATACTATGTCTACCCATTTTTTTTGTTCTGTCTATTCCAGGCATGAATATATGACTTAGCAATTGTCCGCCACAACAAAACAGGTAAATCCTTCAAAATAAAAGTGCAAAGAGAAATAATAAATAGTATTTTTGTATAAAATCAATTATTAATGGCTGAACGCAAAACAAATACCACAAACAATAGTAAATCAAGCAATAAAACAAAAGAGTTAAAAGCAGTAACAAAAAAGTTACCTTCCAAATCCAGGAAAAGGACCACTAAAAAGAGACGAAAAGCAAAGAAAGTTACTGTAAAACCTTGGGTGATTATTGCTATCTGTGCTGCCTTTATAGCCGTAGGATATAATTTGTTTGGACCACATAGATGGACTCCCTCTGAGGGCGTAAAAGTCCCCTCAATCAAGCATTCTGGTTACGGAATAGACATATCACATCACAATGACAAAGACATCAAATGGGACTCATTAAAGGTCATGATTGACATTAATGGTATCATGGTTGATGATAAAGCTCTGGCAACTAATATCGAGCCTGTAAAGTTTGTCTTCATGAAAGCAACTGAAGGAGGTAACTTGAAGGACAAGCAATTCCCAAAGTTCTGGAAGCAGGCAGCAGATCACGAAATCGGTCGTGGAGCATATCACTTTTTCAGATCGAACAAGGATGGCGAATTACAGGCCAAATTCTTCATTAAGACTGTAGGTGAACTGAGGTACAAGGATCTTCCTCCTATGCTGGACATAGAGACAATACATTCAGGATGCACAAAGGAACTGCTCAATGAAAGAGCTCTACAATGGCTTAGAACCGTAGAGATGCATTATGGTAAGAAACCGATAGTATACGCATCTGATTCCTTCATTAAAGATTATCTCGGCAAAGAAATAACTGAGAACTACCCTATTTGGGTAGCACATTATAAAACAGACACGCCTAAATTCAAGGACTGGAAATACTGGCAGTTCACAGAAGAAGGCACAGTCTATGGAATAAAAGGTCCCGTTGATGTAAACTTAATCAACCTGGAGTAATTTATATAAATATATAAAAGTATAGCTAATTAAATACAATATAAAAAGGCTGGCGGAAAACCGTCAGCCTCATTTATTATCTCAATAAGTATAATTACTTAGAGATTACTCTTGCCATTTCGCAAACCTTGTTTGAGTAACCCCACTCATTGTCATACCATGAGCAAACCTTTACGAATGTAGGATCGAGCATGATACCTGCCTTCTCATCGAAGATAGATGTGTGTGGATCGTTACGGAAGTCTGTAGAAACAACAGCGTCAGCTGTGTATCCAAGAACACCCTTAAGTTCGCCCTCAGAAGCCTCCTTCATAGCTGCGCAAATCTCAGCATATGTTGTCTCTGTGTTGAGCTCGCATGTAAGGTCAACGAAGCTAACGTCAGATGTAGGAACGCGGAGTGACATACCTGTAAGCTTACCGTTAAGCTCAGGAAGAACCTTACCTACTGCCTTAGCAGCACCTGTTGATGAAGGGATGATATTCTCGAGAATACCACGACCACCTCTCCAATCCTTCTTTGAAGGACCGTCAACTGTCTTCTGAGTAGCTGTAGCAGCGTGTACTGTTGTCATGAGACCACGCTTAAGACCGAACTTGTCGTTAAGAACCTTAGAGATAGGTGCGAGACAGTTTGTTGTACAAGAAGCGTTAGAAATGATCTTCTGGCCAGCATATGTCTTATCGTTAACACCGTATACGAACATAGGTGTAGCGTCCTTTGAAGGAGCTGACATGATAACCTTCTTTGCACCAGCTGCAAGGTGAGCTGAAGCAAGCTCCTCTGTGAGGAAGAAACCTGTAGACTCAACTACTACGTCAGCCTCGAGAGCACCCCATGTGATGTTTGAAGGATCCTTCTCAGCGAATACCTGGATCTTGTTGCCGTCAACGATGAGGTAGTTACCCTCTACCTTAATGTCATGATTGAAGATTCCGTGAACTGAATCATACTTGAGCATGTATGCGAGGTAATCTGCATCGAGGAGGTCGTTGATACCAACTACCTGGATGTCACCTGCAAAATTCTCAACTGCTGCACGGAATACCATACGTCCAATACGGCCAAATCCGTTAATACCAAGTTTTACCATTTTGTGAAAAATATTAAATAAAAGTTAAACTGAATTTCAATTTACTATTGGATTGAATAGTGGTTCCCTATTACAGGTTCCATTAAACCCGTGCAAAAATACAAAAAATAATAATGAAAATCCATATCTTTGCAACGAAAAATCTCACTTTAATGAATATACTTATTACAAATGACGACGGATACAATGCTCTAGGAATCAAGAGTCTTGTAAAAATCCTCAAACCTTATGGGAAAATTACCGTTGTCGCACCAAAATATCATCAGTCAGGAACTTCGATGGCTGTATCTATGGGTCTCAAACCTATAGCTGTCAAAAAGATCAGTCAAGATGAGAATGAGACCTGGTATTATGTTGACGGAACACCCGCAAGCTGTGTCAAATACGCTATAGATGAGGTGTTTACAGAAGCAATGCCTGATGTTGTAGTAAGTGGAATCAATCATGGAGCGAACTCTTCTTCTGCCGCTCTATACTCAGGTACACTAGGAGCTGCTAAAGAAGCCGCCCTAGCTGATATACCAGCAATTGGCATCTCTGTTGACGATATGTCAAAAGTTCCTGATTTTTCAGCTGTAGAGAAGCACTTCCCTTCTATTTTTGAGGATATATTAAAGAATATTGACAAACAGAAATACGGCGTCTATTACAACATCAACTTCCCAAAAAGATCTGACATTAAAGGAATCCGTACAGGTCACCAGGGAGTAATGCGCTGGCTGAAGGAATTTGATCCGTTTGACAAAGGTATTTACGAACGTTTAGGCACATCCTATAAGGATATGGGAATCTCTGCCCTTCCTGAAGTTGAAGAAGGAGAAGAGGTGTTCGTAATGTTCGGCCATATCTGGGATGATCCTAGGAACACTCCTGGAGCTGACCATCATATCACAAGAGACGGTTATATCTCAATAACAGCACATAATATTGACACAACGGATTACGCTGAAGTTGAAAGACTTAACGCACTTGGTTTCAACAAAAACTTTTAATGAAATACTATATTATTGCAGGTGAAGCATCCGGTGATCTTCACGGATCAAACCTGATGAAGGGACTATACGCTGAAGACAAGCAGGCAGATGTAAGATTCTGGGGAGGAGACCTTATGAATGAGGTCTTCAGATCCAATCAGTCTGGTACCGGTCTTGTTCATCATTACAAGGATGGTGCTGTCATGGGATTCACAGAAATTCTCTCAAAGGCAAAGAAACTCCTTGGCAATGTCCGTTCCTGCAAGAACGATATCCTTTCATGGAACCCAGATGTCGTTATTCTTATTGATTATCCGGGATTCAATTTCAAGATTGCAGAATTCGCCCACAAAAAGGGATTCAAGGTGTTCTACTATATTGCACCGAAGGTATGGGCATCCAGAGAAAGCAGAATCAATAAACTAAAAGCATACGTTGATAAGCTCTTTATCGTGTTCCCTTTTGAAAAGCGATATTTTGACAAGAAAGGTATCGACTATATCTATAAGGGAAATCCGCTTATTGAAGCTATCGACAACTCCCCTGCTCTCAATCAGAGCAAAGAAGATTTCCTTCAGGTAAATAATCTTGACGACAGACCGATTATCGCACTTCTTGCCGGTTCCAGAAAGAATGAGATCAGTACTATGATGTCAGTTTATATGGAGTTTGCAAAGAAAATGCACTCTATGCCTGAATATTCTTCATACCAGTTCGTAATTGCAGGTGCTCCAGCTCGTAGTGAGGACGACTACCTAAAATATATAGGCGACGACCAGAAAGAATATGTCAAGCTTGTTTTCGGTAAATCCTACGGTATTCTAAAGCATGCCAAGGCTGCTGTAATCAATTCAGGAACAGCATCTCTTGAGGCTGTACTTATCGGAACCCCTCAGGTGGTTGCTTATGCCGGATCCGAAATTACTTTCAACATAGCAAAGAAGATTATTAAGGTCACATTCATAAGCCTTGGTAACCTTATTTTGGGTAGACACGCATTCCGTGAGCTTCTTCAGTTCTACTTCACTCCAGACAATGTTCTTAATGAAGTTATCAGGCTGATTGAAGACAAGGACTACAGAGACACCATGATTTACGACTACCAGGAAATAAGAAACGCCCTTGGTGGCAAGGGCGCTTCATCATCTGTCGCTAAAGCAATGATAGAAGAATTGACTTCTAATACTGTCTAGCTCCGAATATCTTGGTTCCTACTCTAATAAAAGTAGCTCCGTGTCTTAATGCAATTGGATAGTCATCAGACATGCCAATTGAGAGTTCCTTAAAGTCGGTCAGTTCCGGGTGGATCTGGTCGATTTTCTTTTTCAAAGCCTCAATTCTTGCAAAATCAGCCTCAATCACTGACTCATCATCAGTATTTGTCGCCATTCCCATAAGGCCATTGAAACAGATATTCTTGAACTTGGAAGTGTCTGAAAGAACTTCAAGTACTTCCTGTTCAGATAGGCCAGTCTTTGTCTCTTCTGCACCTAGATGAAGCTCTAGAAGCACATTCTGGACCTTTCCATTAACAGCACACCACTTCTGTATTTCTTCTAGAAGGTGAACCGAATCTACGCTCTGGATAAGATGGGCGTAAGGAAGAACCATCTTAAGCTTATTTGTCTGGAGATGACCTATGAAGTGCCACTGCACATCAGACGGCATCTGAGGAACTTTAGCACTGAATTCCTGAGGTCTACTCTCAGCGAAAATTCTCTGACCAGCCTCATAAGCCTCTTTCAGGGCTTCAACTGGATGGAATTTGGAAACTGCCACCAGGCGTACTCCTGATGGCAGTTCCTTATTTATTGAATTGATTGTTTCAGATATTGAAGACATCTCTATCTCTTTTTACCTTTCTGCGCTGCCTGAGCTCTTGCTGCTGCTTCCTGCATCTTCTGAGCTTCCTCAAGACGCTGCTGCCACTTAGACTTAACTGGCTTCTTGCCTTCAGTAGCTTTGAGTCTTGCTCTAATCTCCTCTGGATTCACAAAGAACTTCTTGATTATTACTGTCTCAAGGATTGTGATAAGGTTAGAGAGCAAGTAGTAGTAGCTAAGACCTGATGAAAGGCTGTTACAAACAAAGAACATCATGATTGGCATCATATAGACGCTCATGAATCTCATGCTCTGTGCATTAGGGTCATTGCCTGACATCTGTGCAGAGTTCATCTTAGAGAAGAGGAACATTGAAACGGCCATCAATAGAGCAAATAGAGAGAGGTGATCTCCAATTAGCGGAATCTTTGATCCGAAGTCAATGAATGTATCATATCCACTAAGGTCATCTGCCCAAAGGAATGACTGCTGACGAAGCTCGATAGATGCTGGGAAGAATCGGAACATTGCCCAAAGGATTGGGAACTGGAGGAGCATTGGTAGACATCCTCCCATAGGACTGATTCCTGCTCTGTTGTAAAGATCCATCTGAGCCTGCTGCTTCTTCATTGCATCTTCTGGCTTAGGATACTTCTCAGCGAGCTTATCAAGTTCAGGCTTGAGAGCCTGCATCTTAGCAGATGATGAATAAGACTTGTAAGAGAAAGGAAGTACCACAAGCTTGATGAAGATTGTCATCAAAAGAATGATGATACCGAAGTTCGCAATAAACTTGTGAAGGAAGTTGAACAGAGGAATGATTACAAACTTTGTGAACCAACCTACTAGCCATCCACCAAGTGGAATGATCTTCTCATACTTCTGGTCGAAAGCAGCGAGTGTCTGATAATGGTTGGGACCAAAATAGAACTCGAATGGAATTGTAACAGACTTGTCTGTCTTATAGTCAATTCGCATATTTGCCTCACATGACATGAGGTCTCTGTTCTCATTCTCTTCTGGATAGAAGTTTACTGCAAGTTCTCCTGATGCAAATCCCTGAGGAGCTCTCATGATTGCAGAGAAGAACTGCTGCTGGAATGCGAACCATGACATTGTTGACTGAATCTTCTTAGATGAGCTTCTACCGCCTCTACCGAGTTCAGATGGTTTCTTCTCACCATCAAAGTAGTAGTCAACCTTAGAGTATCTAGTTTCATTCTGATAACCCTTCTCCATGCGTGGGATTGTAACGACATAGTCAAGGTCAATAGAAGAAACGTTTCTGCCGATAAGTCCATCCATGCCTACGAATGAAAGTTCATTCTGCACACTGTATGAATCCTCATCCAAAGAGTAGCTCTGCTGAATGTATCCACCATTTGAGAATGGAAGACGCATAACAACCTTTGAAGCGCTCTTCTCAACTACAGAGAATACAAAATCCTCAGTGTTGATGCTCTCTCCAGCGTAAACATAGAAATTAAGTCTGCTGTTTCCGTCCTTGAAGAGATATGTGTCAGTCTCGTCGTAGTTCTTATAATTCTTAATCTTTGCCGAATATGGCTGAGCACCCTTTGAGGTAAGTACAATTTCAACCTTTTCATTTGAAAGAGTAACGAACTCCTCTACTCCAGCATGAGCGACCTCAAGGAGTGTATCCTTGTAGATAGCCTGTGGGTTATTAAGAAGGAGCTCTGCCTCTGAAAGAATCTCGCCTGAGGCAATTCTGATTGAATCGATTCTTGCTCTCTCGACTGAATCAGCCTTCCACTGTACAAGTGCAATAGAGTCCTTGATAGCCTGTTCTGCGGCTGCAGCCTCTGCCTGCTTTTCGTACTGTTTTGACTGATACCAGGTAAATCCGAAGAGAATTATACCGATCAATACAAATCCAATAACCGAATTTTTGTTCATGTCTAATTACTTCTGATCAGCTGCAGCTTCCTCAGCCTTTCTGATCTTATTTTCCAATTCTTTAAGTTCCTGCTTAGCTGAAGCAATTCTCTCGCGCATCTGGTTTACAAGAGATTCTGCGTTCTTGCTCATAGCGAAGAAACCAATATTATTCTCATATGTGTCAATATCCTGCTGGAGCTGGTTGTACTTCTGTACAAGAATCTCCTTCTCGCTCTTAGGAGCACGCTCCTTTGAACCACCGCGTGAAGCGTTGCGAGAACCGAACTCAGGGAACTTAGCCTTCATAGCCTCCTTGTAGGCAGCAGCGATGTTCTCCTTCTCCTTGAATGGAACGAAACCGATAGACTGCCACTTCTCAGCGAATGCCTTCATGGCCTCAGCATCAGCAGCTGTACCAGTAAGGACATAAGCCTTAATCTCTGCTACAAGAGCACGCTTTGCCTTAAGATTACCGAAGAAATCATTCTCTGGCTTAGCCTGCTTGTCTCTCTCTGCGAAGAACTCATCACATGCAGCACGGAATCTCTTCCAAAGCTGCTCAGACTTCTTGCGAGGAACTGCGCCAATCTCCTTCCACTGCTTCTGGAGGTTGATGAACTGGTCTGTAGCCTTCTTCCACTCTGTGCTTGACTTAAGAGCCTCAGCCTGCTCGATGATTGACATCTTCTTGTCAAGGTTCTCATTAAGATTATCCTTGAAATCTGTATAGAATACACGCTTACGCTCGAAGAACTTATCACATGCAGCGCGGAAACGATCATAGATCTTCTGATTCTCCTTCTTAGAAGCAAAACCAATCTTCTTCCACTCAGCCTGAATAGCCTCAATCTCCTTTGAAAGAGTGTTCCACTCATTAGATGATGCGACTTCCTTCTCTGCGATTGCCTCCATCTTCTCACAAAGAGCTGTCTTTGCTGCTAGATTGTCAGCCTGCTTAGACTTAAGCTCTTCGAAGTGAGCCTGATATTTCTTATTGATAACTGCTGTAGCTGCCTTGAAACGATCCCAAATTGCATCACGATACTCCTTAGCAACAGGACCGAACTCCTTCCACTGCTCATGGAGCTTCTGAAGCTCATGGAATGCCTCTACAACATTCTCATTCTCAGAAAGCTTTTCAGCTGCCTTGATGAATTCCTCCTTAGCCTCGAGGTTCTTCTTGAAATCAAGGTCTCTAAGATCACGGTTGATCTTAACCATATCGTAGAATTTCTCTACATAGAACTGATATGTGTCATTGATATTTCTGAAGCTAGCTGCTGGAACTGGGCCGATAGCCTTCCAACGGTTCTGGATCTCACGGAATGCTGGGAATGTTGCATTAACATCCTCCTGCTTCTCAACAAGCTCCTTAAGATCATCAATTACAGCCTGCTTCTTAGCAAGATTCTCTTCTCTTTCGAGTTCGATCTGCTTGTTGAACTCAGCGCGCTCCTTCTTGTAAGCAACATAAAGAGCCTTAAAGCCCTTCTCGAGTGCCTCGAAAGGATTTGCTACTACGCCATCTTCAACTGGCTGCTCCTCTACTGACTCAACAGTTGTCTCGTCTGCTGATGGTTCGTCAACTGTAGGAGCAAGACCTGCTTCTGCCTTTTCCTTTGACAATTTCTTGTAGAATGCTGATTTGATTGCCTCAGCAGTCTTTGACTTTTTCATTTTGTCCACGTCACTTGCAAGCTCCTGGAAAAGTTCTGAAAGCTCTGCTAGTGTTTTCTCCGCAAAATTAACGGTTGCCTGCTCTTCAGCTGCTGATTCTTCAACAATGACCTGCTCGTTTTCTGCGGTTTCAAGTACATCTGATGCTTTCTTCTCCTCGATTACATCAGGGATAATTTGTTCACTCATAAATTTGTTTTAAAACTATTGTTAACAATAAACGTTAATGAAAAGCAAATGTACTAAAAATTAGATTAAAAAGCCTATTTTTGCAGAGTTATTGGCTTTAATACTCTTAATTGAATATGAGAATTGATATACTTACAGTAGTTCCAGAACTCCTGGAAAGCCCACTGGACCACTCTATAGTAGGAAGAGCGAGAAAAAAAGGAGTAGTTGAAATTTACATTCACAACATAAGAAAATATGGCCTTGGTCCCAGAAAAACCGTAGATGACTACTGCTATGGCGGTGATGCTGGCATGGTTATGATGATCGAGCCTGTATTCAATATGATCAAGGAACTGACTGACCAGAGACATTACGATGAAATCATCTACATGTCTCCTGATGGAGAGATCCTTGACCAGGGTATATCAAACGAACTATCTCTTAAAGAGAACATCATCATCCTCTGCGGACACTACAAAGGAATCGACCACAGAATCAGAGAAAATCTCATCACTAGAGAAATCTCAGTTGGTGATTATGTAGTAAGTGGTGGAGAGATTCCAGCAGCACTTCTGGCTGATTCAATCGTCAGATTGATTCCGGGAGCTCTGACCGATGAGACTTCTGCTCTTAGCGACAGTTTCCAGGATGACCTTCTATCCCCTCCTGTATATACAAGACCTGCAGAATTCAACGGATGGAAAGTTCCTGATGTCCTTCTTAGCGGCAATCCAAAACTTATTCAGAAATGGCAGGATGACCAGGCATTGGAGAGGACAAAGGCACTTCGTCCAAATCTTTTAAAAAAGGGTGAGAAATAATCGTTAATTTTAATTAACAGAAGCACAAAACCTGGATTTTTAATCTCTTTCGCTAAAAAATGAGATTAACTTAAGATTCTTTAATAAAATTTTTTCATTTAAAATTTGGATATTTAAAAAGTTTCCTTACCTTTGTTTCGTAATCATTAAAACGATTAAACAAAGTAATAAATAGAAACACACTCTTACTCTTGCTTCTGCAAGAGCATTCTAACCATCAATAATTAAACCTTCTTTAAGGTAAAATACACTACTAACTAACCGTTGAAGCTCGCAGGGATGCGAGCTTCAAATGTTATATAAAGACCATTCATTACATGTTTTTGACCTGTCTGTTCCTGCATTTAGTCGATTCATGACAGATAGCCAAACTCCTTATATCAACTACTCTCCTCCAGATCAAATAGCAATTGCGATGATCATATCCGATACGATACCTAATCCACAGCAAGATCGGCACATATTCAACCTATCTATTTTTCTAATTTCGGCACTTTAAGTGAATTTGAATTTAGTTCCTACCACTTTTATCAGAAATCTCCCCTAAATAGCTATTATTAATAAAAATATTTTATTAATTCAGTTAAACAATACACAGCTTATAGCAAATTGCCAAAAAAGGCCAGTCATTTATATGACCAGCCTCTAAATATGCTTTATTGATACAAAGTTAGTCTTTTTCAACCAGTTTAATCTCATAGAGTCGCTTCCAATACTTTCCTGTCAGATATATCTTCTTTGTCTGAGGATTGTATGCGATTCCATTAAGGACATCTGTATCAGGTGTCTTCAGCTGCTTAGGAAGAAGACCGGTACAATCGATGGAAGCCTCAACAACACCTGTATCCGGATTGATGATAAGAATCAAGTCTGTCAGATAGACATTGGCCCAGATCTTACCGTCGATATACTCCAGTTCATTGAGCATTTTCATGTCTCTTCCATCCATCTTGACATTCACGGTCTTAAGGAGCTTGAAGTTCTCATCCATGAAAAAGAGCTTTGATGATCCGTCGCTTGCGATAAGCTGCTTTCCATCAGTTGTGAGACCCCATCCCTCACGAGGGTATGAGTATGTCTGCTTATACTCAAGAGTCTTTGCATCATAGATGAATGCGACCTTACTAGTCCAGGTAAGGATATAGAGTTTGTTGTTAAGGACGCATGAACCTTCTACAAAGTACTTTTTGTTGAAGTCAAGTCTCTCTATGGCTTCACCTGTTGCCATATCAACCTTCCTGAAAGTTGATTCACCGTACTGACCTGTACTCTCATACATCTGGCCATCCATAAAGAAAAGTCCCTGTGTATAAGATTTGACGTCATGAGGATACTCCTTCACAACTGATACTTTATATCTTTTGACCTTTGCATCAGCGCATGATGTGAACAATGTCAGTAGCATCAGCACTGCAGCAATTCTTACACTTAATTTATTTCCTATCATCTTCTTTTCGATTAATCGGTCCAAAAATACTCCAAAAATCGGATTAATTAAAAATAATTATCCTTTCAGAATGCTGTTTTCATATCAGGACGAGCATTCTCATTTGCTCTCCATGATGGCGAATACAGGCACTCGATAACTGATGCTGAGCTCTGGAATACGCCTTCCTGGCTAACAGTGAAATACTCCTCATACCTGGTTGATTCTTCAGCAAAGGCATCCCACCACCACTCTGTAGAGTTAAGTCTTACATCTCTATATAGACGCCAGCCGTATCTTCCAGAGACCGGTGAATCAGGCTTAAGACAAGCAGGTCTTGATGTAACCATCTTGACAAAGCTTCTGTTTTCATCTGAATAAACGCTGTGCACTGCCCTTATCTTATCTCCAATATGAAGAGTCTCCCCCTCCTTAACCGCCATCCACTTGTTTCCGTCTTTACGGTAATAAGCGGTACTGACTCTAAATCCATTGGCCGCCGCCTTTATTTCCTTAAACTGCTGCATACCGGTAGCTGTAAGGGTAATTACTGATGTCTCAAGCAGGCTACTGCTTCCATCCATTATTGCAGCTATGGCAAGGACAGTTGTCGGATCACTCTTCCACTGCTGGGTCTCCTTCTGAATCATAAGCCAGAGCCTGATATCATCCGATAGTGATGAATCCTCATCCTTGAACATCTCACAGAGCAGTGTATGAGCATAGATCTCGGTTTCGAGAA
>JAKSJT010000057.1 GCA_024402125.1 Bacteroidales bacterium | reverse complement strand
CAGCGTACTTGTTTGCTACTGCATTTGTAAGGGAAGAAATAGCGCCCTCGAGTGTATTGACCTTTCCCTCGAGAACCTCGATACGATTGACAACTGGTGTGTCGTCATACTTTTCGCAGCTTGTTGCTACGAGTGCTGTTGCTAGTGCTACAACAGCGAAAATTCTGTTAAACTTCATCGTCTTTTATGTAGTTATTTTGATAAACATATAAACCCCTTCCAAAAAGGGGCTGCAAAGATATTAAAATTATTTAATATCCCAAAATAATACATTAATAATCAATGAAAAAAACATCAATTTTTGAACTTAAACGGTTTATACCAGCACCGTCAAACAGCAGTGAAATCCCTTTCTTTGAAGATATAATGTCACTATCTCCGTTATACTCCAGAATTACTTCACATTCTCCTCCTGATGGGATACGGATTATGGAAGGAGTCACGGTAAGAAATGAAGGTAATAGACCTGTTGAAAACGACAATTCTCTCGCAGAATCAGATGTGTTGACAAGCCTAAGAGTCTGCTTTGATGCCTTGCCTACTGTAAAGGTTACGGATGGCTTGTCAAAAGAGAAATATCCCAGCTTAACAGGATAATCCGACAGGTCTGCTCCCTGTGGAATCACTACCCCTGTAAGCATAACAGTTGCAGCGAGGGTAGATGATCCTGTCTTTGCATCAGATACATATAGATAGACATATCTATCGTGCCTTCCAGGGTGGCCTGTCTGGTCATACTTTGCGATGATTTCTGCAGACTGACCTGGAGAAAGATTATATCTCGACAATGTCGCAGTAAGGCATGAGCACGAAGTGGTCACTCCCGAGATTGTTATCTTAGAAGAGCCCTTATTCACAAAATGGAATTTAGCCGTGATTGGAGAATCCGACTCAGCAGCCACACCGAAATCTACGCTAAGTGAATCGAAAGACAATTCAGCGATACTGGTCAGTTTCCTTGCACTTTGAATCACTGAATCCCTTTTCTCCTTTGAGATAATACGCATTTGAGAATGCATTATGCCCTGCGATGACAGAATCATCACAAGGCATAGAAGCATCTTAAATGTAAAATATCTCGTATATCTCAAAATAGTATCTACTTTTCTGGGAACGAATCCGTTCTCTCATAAAGAGAGACATCAGTTGGATCATCAAGTGATGTCCACTCCATCTTTGTCTTTGTGAGACTTGTAATACTGTACTTATGAGCCCAGTACTCATATGTATAGTCATACATTCCTCTAATAATCATGCCAAGTCCATCCTCCTCATAGAGGTTATACTCTCCAGTATACTTGACAGGATACATTGATCCAACGCTCTGCCAAAGAGTGAACTTCTTATCCTTAAGACGAACATACACAGGAGTTCCGCTCATATCCTCTCCTCTCCACGATGAAAGCACCCAGTCTCCTGCCGTGTTAGTAAATGTCACAGGAATCTGAGGTTCCACATCCTCTGGTTCAACCTTTGTGCATGAAAAGATTAAAAGAGCTGACAGGCAAATAGTGGCAATCGCAGCAAAAAATCTACGCATAGAAATAAACTCTCTCATAATAACAATAAGATTAAAGCCAGCCATTGCCGCCTGATTTTTTAACTGTAATAGTAATTTCCTGGCTTCCGGAAGCACACGATACTGTAGCCGTTGTCACACCTTCCGCAAATCCAGTAATGGTGATATCAGATCCAAGCACTGCTGCTGCAGCTATTACCTGGTCCTTGACAGTGATCTTAAGACCAGAGACATCATCGAAATACCTACCAGCATTATATACTATGCTCTTTCCTGGAGCAATGAAGACATTAGGGAATACCATAGGAGATCCTGCGTCCTTGACACCTCTAAGAAGAGCTGCGACATTGAGCTGACCTGCTCCCATCTTTCCCTTGAATGATCCGAGTTCCATTCTCTTTTTCTGGTTCTGACCAAGATCTGCTACATACTTGTAGTAGAACTTCGGTCCCTCAAGACGATCATCTACAGGAGTACAGCTACTGTAGAGAATCTCTTTGTACTCATCTGCTGACAAGTGACGATGGTTCTGAGCCGCGTAGCTGATAGCAAGGGCAAGAGCCGATGACACATGTGGGGTAGCCATCGAGCTTCCCTCCATATACGCATATCCAGACTCGGATACATGGTATGGAACTGTCGACAAGATACATCCTATCTCACCATAATGTCCGTCCTTCTCATAGTCATAGAAGTAGTCCTGATCTCCACCAGGAGCACAGATATTGGCTCCAAGTCCATAGTTTGTATACACCGCAGGAGTAAAGTCTGGTGCTGTTCCGATTACTGATACAAAATCTCCATATGCGCCAGGGTAACCTGCAGCAGCTGCACTCTCATTTCCTGATGCGAATACTCCAATACCACCCTCTATAGGACCGTTAGGAGAACCTGCATTGTGGATAAAATATAGAAGAGCATCCTTCTCGATAGGACAGTCAGTCATCCACTGCTCGTCTGTACTGTACTGAGGAGCCCAGTCATATGGGTCTGCCTTTCCGGAAGTATATCCCCAGCTGCACTGGAGGATAACAGCTCCGTTATCAGCCGCATACTTCACAGCCTTAACTTCTGCAAGGATAGAAGCCACATAGTTACCACTGAAAATCTGACAAGACATGACCTTCACACCTGGAGTAGATCCGTTACCACCTGCGATGGAACTGATACCGATTCCGTTGTTGTTCTGCGCTGCGATAACACCAGCCACATGAGATCCGTGGCCTGTATCAGCAGAAAGGGAATATGACACCTGGCCTGTCTCCTTCACAAAGTTGTATCCGTAGTAGTCACCAGCATATCCGTTACCGTCATTGTCATTAGGGTCAGCGAAGATTTCGCCCTCGTTATGCCACATTGAAGCGGCAAGGTCCGGATGATCGTAGAAGATTCCTTCATCAACAACTGCGACAATCACTGACGGATCACCTGTTGAAAGGTCCCATGCATCCTTTACACCTGCATCAGCTCCTGGCGCAAAGCCTCTTTCCCATAGGTCACCAGTGTTTATCATATTCCACTGATAACCTAAAAGTGGGTCATTGAATGAAGAACTCTGAGATTTAGTTACTAGAGCATTAGATGCGATATCAAATGGAATAGCTCTCTTTTCAGCATTGTATGCTCTTTTGATGGTGTGGTTATATTCAACTCCACTTACCTGACCAAGTGCTGCAAGCTGCTTTCCGATTTCTTCAATATCACGACCTTCATCAAAGCGGACAATATACCAGAGGTGAAGACCAGCCTCGCGGGTCTTATCTTCGTTTCTAGAATCTACCGGGAATACTCTTTCGAACTCGTAGGCTCCTGCGATCGAAAGAATCTCATCAACAGATGGGATGCCAGCTTTTGTCATCACAGCATTGGCCTCAATGACCTCAGCCACTTCTGGGGCGAACTTCACGAGAAGTTCTCCCTTCATGGCAGCGTCCTTTATTGAGATTTCTTCCTCCTCAATAGGCTCTGACTCGCAGCTGGTGAAAGCAAGTGCGAAAGCACTCGCCATCATAGCTATTGTTATTATTCTATATAGTTTCTTCATACCCATTAGTCTCCGAGATAAATGTCAACGTGTTCCTTGTATCCTTCATAGAACTTCCAGTAGTAGTCCATATTCGTTGGAACATTATTAAAGAATGCGGCTCTACCGTTACTTGCTCTACCCTCCTGAGGATAGCAGAGGATGTATGGCTCCCATTCAACAAGGTTTGGATGGTACAGAATCCAATCAGGAATATCTCCGTACATTCTGTTAAGGTTGAATGCAAAGAACTTCGCATTTGGAAGAACCTTTGGAGTTCCGACAAGAGTCTTAGGAAGGTTCATCGCCTCGCAGTCCTCTTCTGTGTACTTGACTTCGTAATCAAGCATATCAGGCATCTCTCCCTCGAAATAGTTCACTGAGAGACGAAGTTTCTCGAGGTTCTCCCACTCAAGCAGTCTCCTTGGGAACGGTCCCTTAAAGCCACCCACCTTTGTTGCTGTTGTGTTACTAAGGTCAAGGATATATCCTCTCTGACAAGTATTGAGAAGAAGTGTCTTCAGCTTAGGGAAATTCTCCGGTGTAAGAACTGACGGAACCTCCGAGAAGTTGTTGCTTGACAAGTCAAGGTACTCTAGGTTCGAAAGGTTAGCCAATGAATCCGGTAGCGAAACAATACCGTAAGCGGATACTGTGAGTCTCTTAAGGTTCTTAAGAGAACATACATACTCTCCCAAATCAAACTCATGGATGAACGAGTTAGTGTTAGAGAAGAATACCAGTTCCTCAGCTTCAGTCAAGTACTGAACCTCATAAGGGAGTGACTCATATGTGTTGAATAGAGTAAAGGCTGCTGCTCTTACTCTTCCCTTCTTCTCTGGAGTGTATCCTTCGTCTGTATCCTCCCACAGAAGGACATTGTCCCAGTCTCTCATAGGCTGCGCGGATACAATCTCCTGCATCATGCCGATGCTACGGGCAATCGAGAGAATGACAATAGAGTCTCCATCATGCCCGATTGTGATTTCAGGAGCGGCAGCCTGAAGAACGCTAAGATCATCGACAGAATCAACTGTATAGCCATCAAGTGGAATGAACTTGATGTTCGCCTGTCTATCTAGTGGAACGGAGTTTACGCCCCACTTGAACTTAAGGGTAATATCCCTAGGTCTTGCTCCTCTATCAAATGTCATCTCAGGGGTCTCACAAGAAAGCCATGAGAATGCAGTTGTAGGGATATCCACTGTAAACGGAACATTGGTTCTTACCTTCACTTCGAATTCTCTTGACTCGTAATTGTCATAATGCTTGATTGACACTTCCTTCTTTGCAAGAGAGATATTGTATCCGTAACCATCCTGGGTAACGGCTACGTCCATGTTGTCACCTGTTGTGCAGTTTTTGAAACGGACACGTCCGCTTCGAGGGGTACTGACAACTGTAGAGTCAACTGAGATCACACACTCCGCCGAAGACTCTCCATTAGCTGGAGACACCGAGATCCAAGGATCGTTGGATGTTGCCATCCAAAGGTCGCCGGATGTAAGGTCAACCTTAAACGAACCTCCCTCCGCAGGAGAAGTAACACTATTCAGACTTACCATGAAGGCAGGTCTTATCTTCTCAACCTTCTGACAAGAAGTCGAGAGAAGAAGTGCTGCAAAAACTGCAGCTATGATGATTGCTGTCTTTTTCATGGTCTGTACTATAGCATGTAATCACAGTTAATAATATTCTGGGTCTTGTCATATATGAGGATATATGCTCCAACTCTCCACTCGTAGCAGATATCAGATGCATCGAATGTGATATTCGGGTTATCACTGATATCAAGATAGTATATAAGAGGTGATATCGTATCCTGAATCTTCCTAAGGTCGTTGGATCCCAAATAGAGACCTCGAAGGCCCTTGTGCTGGTAGATTCCCTGAGGCCACTCACGAAGACATCTGTTACCATTTTCGTCTCTCTGACTTCTAAGTGAAAGAACAGTTAGATATGCTGAATCCAATGTCTCATAAGGGAACTCAGTAAATCTGTTGTTACCTAGGTCAATACCATATATATATGGCATATACACACTATTGAATGTATCCGAAGGAAGCTTTGAAATGTGGTTATAGCTAAGATCAAGTGAAGTTGTCACCACACTGTTCTTACTATCGAAGGCTTCCTTGGTAACAGTATCAATAAAGCATCCTCTAAGGTTGTAGAATGATACCGATGACTCAGACTCGGCAAATGCTGTCGGGAACTCAGTCAGTGGGTTGTTTGCAAGTGTAAGTGTTGACACCTTGATACCCTTATAACCGCTGCCTGCATTCTGAACCTTAGTTATGAGGTTATACGAGAAGTCAATTGTACCCATAGTGTACATTGACTTTGCAGAGAAGATATCAGGGAACTCTGTCATCTTGTTATAAGATGCAGAGAATGTCTCGATATCCTCGATTCCGCAGAAGAAGCATGTCTCGTCTACTCCAATCTCAGTAATCTGGTTGTTGTCAAGGTAACAGTCTACAAGGTTAATATCATGACCGAACGGTGCAACCTTCTTAAGCTTGTTGCTCATTGCATCGAAAAGACCCATCGCCTTGAAGTTCTTCACATCCTCAGGGAGTTCCTCCAGGTTATTCTGACTCATATACAGAATCTGAATCTTTCCTGCAGATGCTCCGTTTGCAAGACCCTTGATTCCCTTAAGAATCTCAGCTGGGCTCCACTGAGCATTATTGGAGATATTGAGAGACACAATCTCCGGAAGATCACAGATTACCATTGGGAATTTAGTCATCTTAGGGCAGTTGTAGATCTCAAAGTCTGTAAGTGCCGTTAGGCCGCTGAACTCATCAGGGAGCGACTCAATTGTGCTGTTGGCGATAAAGAGGTACTGAAGGTTCTTAAGCTTTCCGATAGCAGGGTCAATGCCCTTAAGTGTATTGGAGTAGACTCCATGCACATTGTCCATCAGTCTAATCTGAGGGATTGTGTTACCAGTCGACTTCTCAATGAGCTGATCCTCTGTCATGTAGTCGTACATGGCAGTTGCTGGGATTGTGATGCCGTTCTCCTTTAGGGCACGTGCTATTGGCTCACTCATAGGTGTTGGCATATGAAGACTCTCCATCCTTGCCTTGTGGCGCTCAAAAAGTGTCGCCCTAGACAATGTAGGGTCATCAGGGTTAGTTGGAAGGAAGCTTGGATCGTTGTGATTACCCAGATAAAGCTGGTTAAGCTCCACTAGCTGTCCGATAGCAGCGGGAAGGTATCCTGTAAAGTTGAATCCCTCCAGGTTAATCATCGCCACTCGTCCGTTAGAGTAGATCTCAACACCTGGCTGATCTCCCCAAAGGTCAGGGTCCTTGTTAAAGTCCCAGTTTGATCCTCTAGTGAAGTCGTTTCCGTTATAGTACCACTGTGGGCCACCAAGACTCTTCCAAATCTCATAGAGAGCGTAGTAGTCCTTGATATATTCATCCGCCTCGTACAGAGTAACGGGAACCTTTGCATCAGTTACCTTGTTGTCTTCAACCTTGAATGTGCTCTTGACAGGATTTGAGTTCTTCTCAAGAAGAATCTTGTCTACAGAGTATGTGTTATAAGAAATAACCTTCCACTCACCTGCCTTGAGGTCAAGATCCTCACTTGTTGTAAGAGTCGATGTCTGATAACCTGTATTCGATCCGTCAAAATCAATGACGAACTTTGTCTTGAGGTTGTTGAAAGAGACTCTTTCGTTAGTGATAGTATTGGCAACTGTCAAGTCAATATAACGTATCTCATCAAAAGTGTACTGACGCATCGGAGCCTTAGTCTCCGGTATGTTCTCAAATCCTGACAGATCCTTTGAGAAGGTGAAATGAACCTTTCCTCTTCCGATAACCTTTGCAAAAAGGTCATGGATTGTCATAGCGTCCTTCTCCACATCGAACTCGGCAACATCAGGAACCGATACATAGATAGGTTCATCAACAGCATCATAAAGAGTGAAGTTGATAATCTCATAATGTCCGGCGAAGAGCTTCAGCTTCTCGCTTCGAAGACCGAACTCCACATCACTGGATGCAGTCTCCTGAATAACAAGAGTCTGGGACAGTGTCTGGTTCTCATAGATCATGCTCACCTGAATCTTATGAGCCTGTGAAAGGTACTCAAGCTGGCTTACTAAACCTTTAGTGCCCGGCTGTGATGCCTCCTTGTACAGTCTGAACTGTACATATCCGTAGCCGCCATCAGCCTTTGGCTCATCCTCCTTTTGACAGGAGAAAAGGGCAAGGCATGAAGCTGCAGCCACTATAGCTAGGAGTATATGTCTAAATATTCTACTGATCTGCATGGTCTTACTTGTTATTCATAAATGCACGTTCACAGACAAGGACAAAGAGTGGTCTTCCTGCACCCTTAAGAACAACATGACCGATGTTGCCCTGCTCTGGGTTCTTATCTGACATCGTTACATGGATATATGGCATATTGCCCTCTGTCATCGCACTCTCAACCTTGATCCACGAAGAAGCCGGTGTAATGTCAATTGCACTCATCTCTCCGAGTGGGAATGGTGGTACATAGAGCATAGCGTTCCTGTCTGATGATGGAGTCTGGTAGACGAGTCTCCAGATAGGAATACCGTATGAAGAGTACTGGTCGAAGATATCACCGCTCTCTACCTTCTCGAGAATCACATTCTGAGGAATGATAGACTCATCAGGTTCATCACCATCGTTTACCATATCATAAGCCACGAACCTGATATCATCGAACTTAACATCCGGCCAGAAGGTCTCGGTCATTCTGACAAGGATGACAGCGATGTTTCCGCTGTTATCAGACAGAACAACTGTTTCCTGCTTTCCTTCCTCGAAATACTCAACCACCACCTCAATGAGATTAGCGTTATTGGCATCAGGATTGACAACTGACAGATAACCGTCAGTATCCTCGACTGAACCATCTTCATTATAGTACGCTACATTCTCTATATCAAATCCGACAGCCAAGTCTGCTCCCTCGTAAGAATACCAGTTGTTGTATTCAAGGGTGTAGATCTCATCTGTTGAGAACTTTGATGAAAGTGCTGAGTAATATGGCTCGCTTTCAGAAGTTCTATGGATACCAGCTCCTCTAACAGCCATAAGCAGTGCTGAATTAACAGGAGTGATGGTTCCCCATCCTTCTGATGGGTCTGAGCCAAGCTGCTTTACTGTCAGACATCTGTACTTTTCGAATTTCTCCGAGATGTTCTTTCCGTCAGAGGTCACTAATTCAGAAGCGAGATCCGATGTTGAAAGGATATAGCCAGGAACAGCAAGAAGCACAGCCTCTCTCTCAACTCCTGGGTTCTTGTCTGCTGACACTCTGAATACTCTATCCTGAACAACGTCCTGAGTAGGTACTCCCGATGGGAATGAAGATGCAAGCTTCACCCATGAATCTTCTACATTATAGGAGTACTTACCGCCCACATAGTCAACAGCTATGATATCGGCATCAAGAGTACTTGTCAGGTAGAATGGATAACCTTCCGAAGTCCAGTTACCGTTCTGCTTGTACTCTCCGAGGATATTAAGTTCAACTGACTTTACATCAGTATCCACATATGCGATATCCTTACATCCTGGAATTGATACAGGAATATTGAACATAGGTTCTCCTGAGTTAAGATCAAGGAAAGTGATCATTCCCTCAGCCTTTTCCAGAGGATATTTGGCTGCATTTCCCTTGATCATGATAGTAGCCTCACCTGTCTGCGAAGATGTATTGGATACATCCATCCACTCAGGGTAGTCCTCTTTAATTGACCATGGGAAGTTAGCTGAAATCTTTACTGGAAGCATAAAGCTTGACAGGCCTTTTGGCCAGCTCATCTCAAGGACATCCGATGTATTCTCCTCATACGCATACTCACCGCTTCCGATGTTATGGAATGTTCCATTCTCATCATAGGATGCACTGTAGATGCGAACATTTCTTTCTTTGGCAATAAGATGAACCTTCACAAGTTCCATGGACTTATCACCCATTGTAAGAAGCACTGGACATACTTTCTCGTCATAGTTGCCCTGTACATCAAGAGAGACGATATCAAGGCTTACGTTTCCGGCTTTTCCGCTTATCCTGTAATCCTTAAAACCGTTGTCACTGATATAAAAGAAATCTGAGCTGCTTGATGGGATGCTTACAGTCCAGTCCACATTGGCAGAGAAAGATATACCGATAGCATCGCCAGGTGCGATGTATCTCTCACCAATGGCAGGTGGAAGAAGCGGCTCGACCTTCTGCTGCTCGGAGTTATTAGGGTCGCTGCAGGCACTTAACACTAGAAGTGCAAAAGCAAGTATTATATTCATTAAATATTTCATTGTGATTCGTCCCCCCCTACTAGTGTTTTCTCATGCCATCCTCACGTTCAAGTCTATCAGCCTCTTCATCTGATATCCAGTCAATCTCTGACATGAAGTGTCCGACTGTTCCGATATCAGAGCCGATTTTCTGAACATAGAACCTGTTAACCATAACAGCCACACTCTTACAGCTGAAGAAGTAGCTAGGACCCTGGTTACTCTTCTCAATGAGGATGTGATTATCTCCGTGAACTGTTCCGAATACAGACGACTCATCACTCACTACCTGATCTGATGGCATCTCAATTGACGGATTGGCTGGATCAGTCTCATCATCGAATGAGATCTTGACATCGTATCCATCAGCGAGGAAACTGTGAAGGATAACTGAGTTCTCATCCTCCGGATCAGCACTAGTTCTAATGAGTCTCTGATAGTCTCCTGTAAGGGAGTACTGATAAAGGAACATTGAAGTCACGACAGCCCATCCTGTGTAGTTTTCTCTATTGAACTTGCAGGTGCGTCTCAGATGAACGATTGTCTCATCTCCATATAGCGGCATGACAAGGTCATCCGGCATCACAAGCTTAAGAGAGAAACTAAGGTCACCACTATTACCATCAAGGTTTGAAAGGTTACCGCTAACTGTTACGTTACCGACAAGCTCCCCAGCTGGAATAGTGAAGTTGTTTGACTCCAAGCTGAAGTCTCTTCCTTCGACAGCAGAGGATGAAGAATCAATAATCTCAACTGCGAAGTGTCTGTCGTAGTCACAAGCAACTGTTGATACTACAGGAATATCAAAAGTTGGCATATCTTCTCTGACAACATATGTCTTAGCTGTATCCGCAAACATCACATACTCGGCATCATGGTATGTGATATACTTCTGCTGACAGCCAATGACTGACAGTAGAACTATCGCAAAAGCGAAAAGCTTATAGGATATATTACTTATTACTTTCATGACGGATACTTATTCTATTTATTGCTTTCGTTTGGCTGGATCTGAGAACCAGGAGACTCAAGCTCGTGTTTAGGAATTGGCCAGACAAAGAGAGGATTGTCAGCCGATATCTTCAGGCTGCTACCCTCTGACAGTGACTCAGACTGAGGTGTTCTCTCAAATCCCATTCCCCATCTCTTGAGGTCATTGAGTCGGAAGCCTTCCATATAGAGCTCACGAGCTCTTTCCTCGCTTATTGTCTGAAGCCAGTTGTCTGCGCTCACTGAGATAGTACCACCAACTGCGAAACGGGCCTTGCGAAGAGTACCAAGGTCTGCAGCACCCTTTGAGTAGTCACCCTTCTGGCAGTAAGCCTCTGCTCTAATGAGGAACTGCTCAGCAAGTCTGAACGGCTTTGGCATCTGAAGCTCAAACAGGTTAGCACTGTTAATGAAGTTCCTGTTACCGAAATACTTCACAAGAACCGGCCAAGTAAGACCATGACTATGTCCTGTTGTGACATCAAGGAAGTACGCATCGTATCTAAGGTCACTTGCATCATAGAGAGAAAGTGCGTAAGCTGATGGCACAAAGTCAGGATAGTAGTGAGCGTAGTCAGTAGTAAGGTGAAGGAATGGAGAGCCAAGTGTTCCACCAAATGATGTCGCTGTGAATCCCACCTTCCATATCACTTCAAATCCTGAGTCATTCTGCCACAGATAATCGAAGTATGATACTCCTGCTGCGTCATAGATTGTTCTAGCGTTTGAAAGCTCGAACTTGTCCTTCTTATCCAGAACAAGGGTCGAGTACTTTATTGCATCATCCCAGTTCTGCATGTAAAGGGCTACGCGGGCATGAAGACTCTGCGCAACTGACATTGTAAAATATACGCTGTTGTATCCTGGATCGTCTTCTTCCAGAAGAAGGCTTTCAGCCTTTTCGAGATCAGACAGAACAAACTCGTAAGAATCTTTAAGCGAGGCTCTGACAGCTGGCTCATTACCATTGAAATGTTCAACGAGAACTACTCCAAGTTCATTGGCTGCTGTAGCAGGGTCATAAGCCTTACAGAACAGCTTGATAAGTTCAGAGTAAGCTAGAGCT
>JAKSJT010000056.1 GCA_024402125.1 Bacteroidales bacterium | reverse complement strand
TCTTCCTTGCTTTTGTTAGCTACATGCTGGCCGGCATGAGCCCATTTGATGCAGTGAACCATGCCATGAGTGTATGTGCAACGGGAGGATTCTCAACTAAGAACTTCTCGATCGGTACATTCAACTCTCCAGCGATTACAATACTTACAATCATCTTCATGTATATGGCTTCAATTCACTTTGGACTGGTATTCCTTTCCATTGTGAATAAGACCTTGAAGCCTCTTAACAACCAGATTCTGAAGTACTATACAACTGTTCTGGTTGTGGGAAGTGTTGTCCTTTCAATTATTATCAAGCACGACCATTTTGCCAGTTCATGGGGACAGGCCTTTCTGGATGGAACATTCCAGATATTCAGCTATGCATCGACAACAGGATTTGCAACTGCTGACAACCTGCACTGGCCGCTTCTGGCAAACATGATCCTTATCTTCTTCGGCTTCCACTGCGGTATGGCAGGCTCGACAACCGGTGGACTTAAGGCCGACAGGGTGCTTGTCCTTTTCAAGAGCATCCGCCGTCAGGTAAGGCTTGCTCTTCGTCCGACAACAATCGAGGAAATCCGTGTCGGTAAGAATGTCCTTAGAGATGAGGATGTCCATCCGCAGATACTGTATGTGGCTCTTTTCTTCCTGGTATTTGTCCTGTCACTTATTCTCTGTCTTATGAGCGGATCCGGAAGTGACAATGCTCCTGCTGACTGAACAATCGGTACATTCTGAAACTTCAGAGGTTAACCTGTCTGGTCAAAGATCGTGTTCACAATTGACATGTTCCTTGGCCGAGTTGAAATCTATCCAATCCTTGCTGTCTTCATGATGATTCATGAGCGTAAAAGAAAATAAAGGAAGTCAGGGATGAGAAGGGGAGATGTTCTTTACAGCAAGTTTTTGTCCAGCATGGGAGTCCTTCCGACTCCCGATCAGGATGAGCTTCTTCACAATCTTGCAGACTTTATGGTTGGCGATGATTCGGATATATTCGTTGTCAACGGTTATGCAGGAACTGGTAAGACTACAACCATTGCGGCAGTTACAGATACCCTTCACCTTATGGATATCCCTGTTGTGCTTCTTGCTCCAACAGGAAGAGCGGCAAAGGTCCTGTCATCCTATACACATCTTCCTGCCTATACAATACATAAGCATATCTACAGGCAGAAGTCAGTAGGTGGGGATGGATTCGGAGAGTTCAGGCTTTTCCCGAACAGGGCAAAGGATACGCTGTTTGTTGTTGATGAGGTGTCATTGATTGGTATTGATTCGGATTCTCAGAGAGGTGGAACAGCTTTCGGTAGCGGAAATCTTCTTGAAGACCTGATTAATTTTGTCAGAAACGGAGCTGACTGTAAGCTTGTTCTGGTCGGTGACTCGGCTCAGCTACCTCCCGTTGGACTGGAGTGTAGCCCCGCTCTATCCAAAGAATATATGGAAGGCTATGGTGGAGTTGAATATGGCACCCTTTCAACCGTCGTGAGACAAAAGGAGGAGACAGGTATACTATCCAATGCTACCATGATAAGGGAGATGATAGAGGAGTCCGATTTCGGTGCATACGGAGGAGGACAGACCTATGACGGAATCCAGATGGATGTTGACGGGTATGAGGATATCGAAAGGATCTCCGGAGGTGAACTTATCGAAAAGCTTCAGGATGCCTACGGAACGTACGGCGACGATGAGGTTATAGTTCTATGCCGTTCCAATAAGAGGGCGCTCAGATATAATGCCGGTATCCGCTCAACGGTCCAGTTCGTTGAAGACCAGCTGGTGAGGGGAGACAAACTTATGATAGTTAAGAACTGCTATCAGTTTGTTGAGGAGGTTGAAGGGATGGACTATATCGCAAATGGAGATATGGCGACCCTTATCGGAGGACCGAAGCACTTTGAGGAAAGGTACGGCCTTCACTTTGCGGATGTGACCCTGTCATTCCCGGACTACAACGATCAGGAGATAGATGTAAAGGTAATAATGGATGCTCTTCAGAGCGATTCCGCATCGCTGTCGTATGAGCAGCAGAATGCCCTCTATCAAGGAGTGCTTCAGGACTATTCTGACCTTTCATCCAAAAAGAAGAGATACGATGCCATAAAGAACGACAAGTATTACAATGCTCTCCAGCTGAAGTACGCAAATGCCATCACATGTCATAAGAGCCAGGGCGGTCAGTGGAAATGTGTCTTTGTGGACAACCCTCTATGGCAGGAGGAGATCACGGTGGATGATCTTAAGTGGCTCTACACGGCACTGACCAGAGCGGTGGAGAAGGTGTACCTTGTGAACTTCAAGGACGAGTACTTCTTTTAATTGATTGAAACAAATAATTATTCATATATGAAAAAGTTACTATTAGTAGTGTCTGCTCTTAGCATTCTTTGCCAGAGCGCATTTTCTCAGGATCTTCAGCAGATTCCATCATCATGGAAGTGGCTTGATGATTCTCAGGTAGCCTTCACCTATGACGGCTCATACACTGATGCAAAGGCATTCAGTATCCTAACAAAGAAGTATACCCGTCGAGATGGTATCAAGGCTCCGTTCCGCTTCACAAAGTTCCCTGTAAGCCCGGAGGGAGCAGTTAACCTCACTTACTCTCCAGACTCCACAATGCTCGGATTCACAAGGGACAATGACCTTTGGGTTGTCGAGATTGCAACAGGTAAGGAGACAAGACTTACTTTTGACGGCAGTGAGCTCATCCTTAACGGTTACGCATCATGGGTATACTATGAGGAGATTCTGGGAAGACCATCTCAGTACAGGGCATTCTGGTGGAGCCCTGATTCAAGGAAGATCGGTTTCTACAGATTCGACAACAGCCGTGTTCCAATGTTCCCGATCTATTCTCCAAAAGGACAGGACGGATCTCTTCGTCAGACAAGATATCCTAAGTGTGGAGAACCTAACCCTGAGGTCAGAATCGGTATGGTTGATGTCCTTGACGCTGCTTCTACAGGCAAGCCATCTATCGTATGGGCAGACTTCAACGAGAAGGATGACCAGTATTTCGGAATTCCATTCTGGGGAGCTGACAGCCAGAGCTTCTTCATTTCAAGGGAACCTAGAACCCAGAACACACTTGACCTTTATGCAGTATCTGTAAAGGATGGTTCTAAGAACCATATCTATCACGAGACATACAAGACATGGCTTGACTGGATCGAGGGCATGATCTTCGGACAGAACGGTCTTTACATGGTCCGTAACTTTGAGACAGGATGGCAGCAGATCTACTATCTCTCATATGACGGAAAGACTTTCAGGAGACTCACAGACGGAAAGAACTGGAGAGTCAATATCCTAAAGGTAGATGAGAAGAAGGGTGATGTATTCTTTACAGCAAATAGAGAGTCTACAATCAGAACAGGTGTCTACAAGGTAAACGCAAAGGGAGAGATTACAGCCCTTACTGATCCTGCATTCAACGCAGCAAGCGTAAGCTTCTCTCCAACAGGAAGCCACTTCGTTGCATCCCTTTCAAACTTCACAACACCTTCTCAGGTCTGGATCATTGATGCTGCGAAGCCATCGAAGTCATACAAGGTTGCGGATATGGCAGGCAAGAACTTCACAACTGAGGGTCTTACCCTTCCTCAGAACGTGACCATGACAACTAAGGACGGTCTTACTCTTCCTGCATTCATTGTATACCCTAAGGACTTCGATCCTTCAAAGAAGTATCCTGTCCATATGGATATCTATGGTGGTCCTGACACTCCTCAGGTGAAGGAGAGATGGGTCAGCCCAACAAGCTACAAGTGGTACAGTGACAACGGTATCATTGAGATTACAGCAGACTGCCGCGCTTCAGGTCACAACGGTAGAGAGGGCCTTGACCAGATCTATCGTCAGCTTGACCAGGTGGAAGTACAGGACTTCGTTGAGTGGGCTCAGTGGCTTCAGGCTCTTCCTTATGTGAAGGGCGACAAGATTGGAGTTGAGGGATTCTCATTCGGAGGAACAATGACATCACTCCTTGTTATGGATCATCCTGAGGCATTCCACTACGGAATCGCAGGTGGTGGAGTTTATGACTGGTCGCTCTATGATACTCACTACACTGAGAGATTCATGGACACACCTCAGAATAATCCTGAGGGATACGCTAGAACTCGTGCTATCAGTCATGTGAAGAACTATGTCACAGAGTACGGAGCCAAGTATAACGGTGTTGAGCCTGTAATGCTTAAAATCACTCACGGAACAGGTGATGACAACGTTCACTACCAGAACACTCTTCAGCTTATTGATGAGCTCCAGAAGGGAAACAAGAAGGTTGACTTCATGGTTTACCCTGACGGTATGCACGGATATCGCGGCTATCAGGGAACTCACTTCCAGAACGCTAATCATGAGTTCTGGCAGAAGTACCTCCTTTCTGAATAATTTGAATCATATCCTCTCTTATAGGAGTCCTTTTGGTGAAAGCTGAAAGGACTCTTTTTTGGAGAATAGTAATGGCATTCTTAACTTTACAGACAGAATTGTTCTTCAATGAAACGGATATTTGGTATCGTATTGCTATTGACTCTGTCAATCGTCTCTTCGCTTGCGCAGACTTCTTCGCTTTCGGAGGGTATGGTGAACGATTCTCCAAAAGTTAAGGAAACCAGATATCCCGAGACATTTGTTCAGTATGCACCTGTGACAATGGATATCCTTCTTCCTGTAGTCGGAGTTGACAGCAATGCTGATCTTAAATCCAGAATTACCAAAGCGGTTCTTGCATATGGTTTTACGGCAGTTGTGTCCAGGGCTGGTAAGATGCTCATTGATGAGGAGAGACCGGATGGGTCTGCTCATAACTCTTTTCCTAGCGGGCACACGGCAACAGCATTTACCGGTGCGGAACTTCTTCGCCAGGATTGCGGTAATCTATGGGGGATTCCAGGATATGCCGCAGGCATCTATACGGGTAGCATGAGAGTAGTCCATAAGCGTCATTTCTGGTGGGATACAGCAGCAGGTGCAGCTATAGGAATAGGTTCTGCGGTAGCAGCCAAAGCCTTGACTCCATTGGTTGTTGAACATGTTGTTGATCCTGTGCTTGACTGGATGTTCCCAAACAGATCTGAAAAGGGAGAGAATTCTATTGCATTCGCTCCATCTGTTGACCCTCTGACTGGAGCAAAGATGATGAGCTTTGTGCTCGTATTCTAATATCTTTCTAGCAAGATGAAAGACGTTTTGCTATAATTAGGACATTCTGGTTCTTTCCGTTAGGAAGGTCAACTCTCAGCCCGAAGATATGGCCATCATCTCCACTCTTTACACCCAGTTTTTTCCTTAGCTCATCGCTAGTCATCGGGATGTTCTTAGCGGTGACTTCTGACTTAGGATACCTTTTGCCAATTTCCTTGACGGACTTTCCAGACAGGGGAGCGTACTCCATTATCTGGAATACCTTTCCGAGTTTTGCTATTCCGCTGTCTATCGCATCCTCATCGGCAAAGTAGATGTGGGTGGATCGGCCTGCTTTTATCAGACTGAACTTGCTGGAGATATAATTGAATAGACCGGCTTTGGTAAGGCTCTTTCCTGGCTCAAACATGTACTTAAAGCTGTCAAGGTATTCAATGCTTCCGATGAAAGAAGCTGAGCTGGTGGATTCAGCACCACAATCAACTTCCAGAAATCCTCCGCCGTCCTCATGAATCAAAAGATTGTAAGGCTCATTCCAGGATGAGTCAATCCATATCAGCAGCTCCTTGCATTCTCCGTCGCAGGATACTACATGCACTTCTCTAACTGGGGCTTTGACCTTCTCCAATCTGTCACAGACCATAGTTATGTCAGCCATAGGGGAGAGCTTCAGGACAACTTGCTTGGAGTGGAGAAGAAGTTTGTCCATAATGCCAAGGACATCAGGACTGCAGTCTTCCAGAAGGAAGACCTTCTTTCCTGTTTCGCTGCGTCTTGCAGGGTCAAGGAATATGATGTCAGGATATGAGAATTCTCCGGACAGAACTTCATCTATTGTTGACCTGTCAATCATCTTGTTGCAGAAGCGGACATTGCCTCTTCCTAACAGATCAAAGTTGTTTCTTGCAGCAAGGACAAGACTCTTGTCCATGTCGTTGTAAAGGACCTTGTCCGCTATTGTGCTGAAAGCCCACACATCAACGCCCAATCCGCTGGTCAGGTCGGCAATCAAGCCACCTTCTTCTTTCCCTGATAGGGAGAGGACTTTTTTGCAGAGGTCCTTCTTAATGGCTGCGGTTGTCTCTGAACTGCACTGTTCAACTGACAGTCTTGTAGGGTATACAATTGATGGAATAGCGTACCATGAAGGCAGCTTTGTTCTAATCTTTTTTCTTCCGGAGATTGTATTTACAAGAATATCTTTGGAGGAATAATCTCTTCCTGAGAACGAATCAGGAAGCTCCGGCCACTTTATGGAGCCGGATAGAAGAAGCTTTGAAGGATCCTCGTTTTCGTTCTTTCTGATAAATTCTTCCAATGAGTTCATTTTGCTTTAAATCTTTTGCAAAAATACAAGAAAATGCTTTAAAACTGCTATTTGCTTTTCGACTTGAATTGCTTATTTTTGTAAACTATAAAAACAGAAATTACTAACTAAATTAATACATTACTATGGCAGACTACAAAGAAGTAGCTAAAAGCTGGCTTGAGGGTCCATATGATCAGGAAACAAAAGATCAGATCCTCGACCTTATGAACAATGATCCAACAGCATTGGAGGACGCTTTCTATCGTAACCTTGAATTCGGTACAGGTGGACTTCGTGGTATCATGGGTGTCGGAACAAATAGAATGAACAAGTACACTGTAGGTATGGCAACACAGGGACTTGCAAACTACATCAAGGCTAATGTACAGGGTGAAGATGTAAAGGTTTGCGTTTCTTATGACAGCCGTAATAACAGTAAGCTCTTTGCTCAGATTACAGCAGACGTTCTCGCTGCAAACGGACTTCATGTATATCTTTTCGATGACATCCGTCCTACACCAGAACTTAGCTATGCTATTCGTTACGAAGGCGCTACTGCCGGTGTAATGGTTACAGCATCTCACAACCCTAAGGAGTACAACGGTTACAAGGTTTTCTGGAATGACGGTGGACAGATCACAGCTCCAGTTGATACAGATATCGTTGCTGAGGTTGCTAAGATTGCAGATCCTACACAGGTTCTTTTCGCACCAAAGGAAGGCGAGAAGGCAGGTGTTATCGATATCATCGGTGAGGAAGTTGATGAGCACTACATGACAGACATCCTTTCACTTATGCTTTCACCAGAGTCTATCGCTAGACATAAGGACATCAAGGTGGTTTACACTCCACTCCATGGATGTGGTGTCAAGCTTGTTCCTGAGTGCCTTAAGAGACTCGGTTTCGAGGGTATCTACCATGTTCCGGAGCAGGATGTTGCTGACGGTAACTTCCCAACAGTAGTTTCTCCAAACCCAGAGGAGCCGGCAGCTATGAAGCTTGCTATCGCTAAGGCTGACGAGGTTGGTGCTGATATCGTTATCGCAACAGACCCAGATGCTGACCGTATGGGTATCGCAGTAAGAGACAATGATGGTAAGATCGTTCAGTTCAACGGTAACCAGACAGGTTCAATGCTTACATACTACATTCTTACTCGTTGGGCAGAGCTCGGTAAGCTTGATCCATCAAAGTATGTTGTAAAGACAATTGTAACAACAGAGCTCATCACAGAGATCTGCGCTAAGTTCGGTGTTAAGGTTTACAACGTTCTTACAGGATTCAAGTACATCGCTGAGGTTGTCAAGAGAAACGAGAAGGACGGTGAGTTCATCTGCGGTGGTGAGGAGAGCTTCGGTTTCAACGTAGGACAGTTCGTTCGTGACAAGTGTGCTCAGGTTGCAGCATGTATGGTAGCTGAGTGTGCTGCTTGGGCAGCTGACCAGGGACTTACACTTTACCAGCTCATGCAGAAGATCTACGCTGAGTTCGGATACCGTAAGGAAGGTCTTGTATCACTCGTTAAGAAGGGTAAGACAGGTGCTGAGGAAATCCAGAAGATCATGGTTGACTTCCGTCAGTGTCCTCCTAAGGAGCTCGCTGGTTCTCCAGTTTGCAAGGTCGTTGACTACCTTGAGCCAGAGAAGACAGGACAGCCTAAGTCTAACGTTCTTCAGTTCTTCACAGAGGCTGGTGACGTTGTTTCAATCCGTCCTTCAGGAACAGAGCCTAAGATCAAGTTCTACTTCGGTGCTAAGGGCGACAACGCTGACGCTAAGATTGAGGCACTCAAGGCTCAGCTTGTGAAGTAAAGAATTCGAAATATAATAAATTGGGGACTCTTGCATTGATTGCAGGGGTCCCCGTTTTTTTGTGGTTGTGTATAGTGATAGCTAGTTTTCAGATTTGGCAGTCTTCTTGCTACTGAATTCCTTGCAGAAGGTGTAGATGCCACATTCGTTGCATTTAGGGTTTCTGGCGGTGCAAACATACCTTCCGTGAAGGATCAGCCAGTGGTGAGCCTTTGGTCTTAGCTCAGCTGCAAAACCTTTTGTAAGGTCCTTTTCTACAGCTTGTGGAGTCTTTCCGTTGGATAGTCCAAGCCTATGGGCAAGGCGGAATACATGAGTGTCAACGGCAATGACTGGCTTGTCATATACAACAGATGCAATCACATTGGCTGTTTTTCTTCCGACTCCTGGAAGTGACATCAGGGAGTCAATGTCTGATGGTACTTCACAATTGAATTCATCCCTGAGCTTCCGGGCCATTCCAATAAGATGATGAGCCTTGTTGTTAGGGTATGATACACTTTTGACAAGTCCGAACACTTCATCAAAAGAGGCACTTGCCAGCTCGTTAGGAGTAGGGTATTTTGCGAAGATTGCAGGAGTAGCGATGTTTATCCTTTTGTCTGTGCACTGGGCTGACAGAATGACTGCTATAAGGAGATGAAAAGGGGAGTCATAGTGAAGCTCCGTCTCTGCGGTTGGCATGTTGACGGAAAACCACTCGGTGAGACCGGCAAATCTCCAGGCTCTTGTCTTTCTTACTGGCTCTGCCATGACTAGATGGTGATAGCGAGGTCAATTATCTCATCATTGAGCCTTTCTGTACATTTCTCGTCCTTGCAGACAAAGACTCTTCCAGGGTATTTCTCAAAGATGTTCCTGTTGTGGGTGACCATTACGATAGCGGTGCCTTTCTCCTTGTTGATGTCAGTGAGGAGCTTAAGGATACCGTCTGCTGTCTCGTTGTCAAGGTTGCCTGTAGGCTCGTCAGCGATAATTACCATAGGGTTATTAAGAAGAGCTCTTGCGATAGCGATTCTCTGCTGTTCTCCACCGGAGAGCTGCCAAGGCTTCTTGTGTGCTTTTGTTGACATGCCTACAGCATTGAGGACTTCCATGATCTTCTTTGCGTTCTCGTCCTTGTCTTTTGACCCTGTCGCTTTAAGAACAAATTCGAGGTTCTCTTCCACTGTCTTCTCCATAAGAAGCTGGAAATCCTGGAATACTACACCCATCTTTCTTCTCAGGAAAGGGATGTCCTTTTCCTTGATTCCGTTGAGGTTGAATCCACAGACATTTCCGCTACCTTTTAGGAGGTTGTTCTCTGCTATCATGGTGCGGATAATCGATGTCTTTCCGGTTCCAACTTTACCGACAATATACACGAAATCTCCGGCATTTATCTCCATGTTCAGGCCGTATAGAACGGGTGTCTCGCCGTTAAGGATTTCGGCATCCTTGAAAGATATGATTGGTAGTGAATTTTCTTCCATTTTGTGGCTCAGAATTTGTTTGAATCTCACAAATATAAGCAGATTTTTCAGTAAATTTGTATGTTAAATAGAAAGCATATGCATAAAAGAATTTTTGCGGCCTCAATGGCTGCCATAATCCTTACAGGTTATGCTGCAATGTATGCAGGACCTGTGTCCAGAGAATATAGGCAGGCGCTCAATTTATACCAGAGAGGAATGTACGAACAGGCTCGTAGCATGTTCGAATCAATTATAGCAGAATCTGATGATGTGATGGCAGAAGGATACGCAGTCCTTTGTGCTGTAAAGATGCAGTCAGATGGCTATCAGACTCTAGTCGACGACTATGATTTCAAATATCCTGAATCCTCTCTTCGTTCTCAGATCCATTATCTCAATGCGTTGAATCTTTTCGATGCTGAGAACTATGAAGCAGCAGCGGCTGAATTCTCAAGAGTTAATCCAAAGGCAATCTACAAGGAGCAGACTCCGGAGTTTATCTTCAAGCAGTCATACAGCGATTTCGGAATAGGTAACTATGATTCAGCGGTCAGTGGTTTCACAAAGGTTGAGTCGATGCCATTCTCTGACTATACTGCACCGTCAAGATATGCCCTCGGTTATATCGACTACATAAGGGAGAACTTTGACGGAGCGTTCAAGTGGTTCAGCCAGTCTGTCAAGGATCATAGATTTGCGGAGATGAGTTCATACTACATGCTTGAGTGCAGGTTCATGAACAAGGACTACAGATATGTGATTGAGAACGGAGTCACAATGTACGACAAGGTTCCGGAGGATAGAAAACCTCATCTTGCCAGAATCATCTCTGAGGCATACCTCGTACTTGGTGATCCAGGTAAGGCTAGAGAGTATTACGAGACAACTGTTCTGAAAAAGCCAAATATGAACAGGTCTGACTACTTCTATGCAGGATCAGTTCTTTATTCAGTTGAAGATTGGCAGGGTGCTATCGACAATTTCTCAAAGATGTCCAATAGAACTGACTCTTTGGGACAGAAGGCTAACTACAACCTTGGCTTCAGCTACATCCAGACAAAGAACAAGGTTGCCGCTATGGGTGCATTCAAGGCTGCTGCTGATTATTCTTACGACAAGGATATCCAGGAGGATGCGTACTTCAACTACGCAAAGCTCGCATTCGACCTCAATCATGACGGTTCCGCTTTCAGTGACTATATCGCAAAGTACGCTGACAGCAAAAGAGGAGACGGCATCTACAACTACATGGCTCTGGCCTGCCTCTATAATCACGACTATGCTGGTGCGGTGGAAGCTTACGACAACATTGATGAGCTTGATGAGTCAATGAGGGCAAACTACATGAAGGCAAATTACCTTCGAGCAAACCAGCTTGTGGAGAACGGCTCATACAGAGATGCTATTTCTTGCCTTAGGGCTGCTTCATTCTTCACAGACAAGCATGATACATTCAATCAGCTGTCAAGGTTCTGGCTTGCTGAGTCATACTTCAGGTCAGGAAAGTATCTTGAGTCCAGAAGTATCTTCTCTGAGCTTTATAACCTTTCGGCTCTTGATGGACATATGGAAGGAAATCTCATTCCTTACAACATCGGATACTGCTACTTCATGGAAGAGGACTACAAGTCAGCATCAGACTGGTTCGGACGCTATCTTGACGGTAATTCTTCAGAATACGGTAGAGAGGCTGCAATCCGTAAAGCTGACTGCGACTTTGTCCAGAAGAAGTATTCTGCTGCCGTAGAGGGATACAACATGGTCATCTCAAAGTATGATAACCTTGATGATCTCTATCCATACTATCAGTGTGGTCTTGCATACGGTCTTGATGGAAAGAAGCAGAAGAAGGTTGAGATCCTTGAGAAGGCGAAGACAGCTCCAGTTTCTGCAGCATTCTATCCTGAGACAATGTACGAACTCGGTAGAGCTTATGTTGCAGTTGACAATTATGATGATGCTATCCGCTGCTTCAAGAACCTTAGAGGAGATTCTATGGATCAGGAATACGCAGCCAAGTCTCTTATCGAACTTGGTATGATCTATAACAACAAGGGTGACTATAATCAGGCTCTTACTCACTACAAGGATGTGGTTGCTAAGATGCCTGGAACTGAATATGCTCAGGATGCCCTTCAGGCAATTGAGTCCATCTATCAGATTAAGGGCGAGGCTGACCAGTATCTTGCATATGCTGAAAGCATAGGTGCAACAACTGATAAGACAGATGCTGAGAAGGAAGAGCTTTACTTTGTTGCTGCTGAAAGGGTGTTCCTCTCAGGAAACTACCAGAAGGCGCTCACTTCTCTTGATACATACAGAAGCAAATATCCTAACGGTGTGAAGG
>JAKSJT010000055.1 GCA_024402125.1 Bacteroidales bacterium | reverse complement strand
GTAAAACAGCAGAAGCTCCATTATATTATGGTCAGCCATTGAGCCGATGCCTTCACTCAGGTATCTTGACCTCTATGAGGATGTAGAATTCCCTATGCCAGAGACATTCTACGATGACTATGCAACTAGAGGTGCCGCAACATCGGAGCAGAGAATGAGAATTGACGAACATATGTCAATGATCTATGATCTCAAACTTTATGGTTATGAGGGCTCAACGCACAATTATGATTCTCCTCGAATGAATGAGTATGCTATGGGTACAATGACAGATGAGGAGCGTGAGCGCTGGATTGAGGCATACAATAAGAAGAACGAAGATTTCTTCGCTAAGCAGGCTACAATGACACACGAGGAACTTGTTAAGTGGAAGTATCAGAGATATGTTAAGGATTACCTCAGAGTGATTAAGTCAGTGGATGATTCAGTAGGTGAGATCCTTGACTATCTTGAGGCAAACGACCTTATGGATAACACAATGGTTGTCTATACATCCGATCAGGGATTCTACATGGGAGAGCATGGCTGGTTCGACAAGAGATTCATGTATGAGCAGTCATTCAGAACCCCACTTGTTGTATACTACCCTGGTGTTAAACCAGGATCAAAATCTGAGGCTCTTGTGCAGAATCTTGACTTCGGACCTACATTCCTTGACATAGCAGGAGTAAAACAGCCTGAGAACATGTATGGAAAATCAATGGTTCCTGTCCTTAAGAAGAATGGTGTCGCTCCAAAGAATTGGAAGGATGTCCTTTATTATCATTTCTATGATCATACAGCAGAGCACAATGTGCTTCGACATGATGGAATCTTCGACAGCAGATACAAGCTTATCCACTTCTATGATGAGACAGGCGTGATTCCTAGCTATGAGGAGTTCTATGACCTTGAAAGCGATCCTAACGAGCTTAACAACGTAATTGACAGTCCTGAGTACGCTAAGCTAGTTGCTCAGTTCAAGGATAGACTTTCTAAGAAGAGAACTGAAATCGGAGTTACAGAATTCTAATAGTGTATCGCATATATGCATATGTACTATAGGGGGGCAATAGCCTCCCTTCTGTTTTTAGAGAGATTATATCACGCTTAATATGAGGAACTGGAGGAACTATCTGATCATTTTTGCAGAACAACTTTTCAAGTAAGAGGCACATTCAATAGTCGCAGCCCTAAATAAGCTGCGACATTTGCTTTTTATCAACGAATATACGCTGTTGGGGTGGGGTTTTTTATGGAAATATACAGGCTTGTGCTATATTTGCACCTCAAACTTTTTTAAGTCTTTTATATTAATTGTTATGACAAAACTATTATTAAGATTCGCAGCTGTTCTGGCTGCTACAGTTAGTGTGTTCGCCTCATGTAAGCCAGACCCTATTCCAGAGGTCACAGAGTACGAGACAGTCTTCGAGACAGCTGATGCTGTTTACACTGAAACAACAGATGGTGTTTCTCATTTCACAGTGGACATAAAGAACAGTAACCTGTTCCAGGAAGATGTAAGATACTCCAACGTATCTTTTACTCTTAATTCAGAAGAAATCAATATCCAGTACTTTGACATCCCTGTTGGAACATATGAGTTCAGTAATTCAGGAGCCGCAGGTACAGCAGAGGCAGGATTCGCACTCGATACAAAGAAAGATGGAACAACAACTGGAGAGAAGGTCTCAATCGTGGATGGTAAGATAACAGTCCGTAATCAGCAGATTTCAGGAGAAGTGACTCTTGAGAACGGCCATACACTTTCATTCACAACAGCAAAGAACTATGCCCTTACATCACTTAACCCTCTTCCTGATTTCCTTTTTGAGCTTAAGAACAATTCATTTATAGACTACGAGATTCTTATCCGTCCAACAGACAGGAAGATGGATTTCTTCAATGTAGTGATGCCAGCTGACCGCTTTGCCGGTAAGACTGACGATGCTGTTCTTAGTGAGATCCATGAGTTCTCCAGAAATATCATCTCCATGGGTATGACAGACAAGGACAATACTACAGTAAACTCATCTTCAGCCGGTATCCTTAACCCTGTTACAGAGTACTGTTTGTATGCTTATGGTGTAAAGGACAAAGAACCTTCAACTGCTCTATATACATTTAAGTTCACAACATCAGATCAGAATGACCCTACAAATGTAACATTCACATCAGCTGTTGAGGATATCACAAAGAACAGTGCATATGTTCAGGTCACTCCTAGTGACAACACAGTTCTTTATGTATGGGATGTAGTGAAGAAGGAGGCTTTTGACAAATATGGCAAGGTAGAGGGTGACTTCCTTACAGACTGGCTCAAGAACCAGATTGATGGAAGTTACTGGAAGACAATCGAGGATGTGGTTGCTGGTTGCGGTATGAGAGGTGTTCAGGACTATGAGTATACAACCCTCGCCTCAGGAACAGACTATCTTGTATTCGCAGTCTGTGTGGATGCTTCTGGAAAGGCAGTCTCTAAGGCATATGTGAGTGACGTATTTACAACAGAGCAGGCAAAGGTATCTGATGCCTATGTTTATCAGGATATGGTAGCTTACTATGATGGAGATGCACTTGCTGCAGCTGATCCTGTCAAGTATGCAAAATACGCTGGAATGTACTATGTCCACACAGAACTCGTGATAGATGGTGGTGAGCCAGTAATCGCTTATGCAGGTCATACAAGCGACAATCCAGATGATTATAGCGATGAGGCTCTTATTGCAGCCCTTGTCAAGAGTGGAGTAAAGTGCGACCTTTCAAAGACAAAAGATGTATGGTCTCTTGTCAAGAAAAATGGAGCAATTACAACAATGAATACAATTACCGTGGGTCAGGATGCAGCAGGTGACTTCGGTGCAGTTGACAGATACCCTATGTATCTCATGCCTAAGTCTTGCTCTCCAATCAGTGATATTATCGGAGAGTAATAAGCTTGATAACATCAATCGTATACTAGTTATACCCGGAAAAGGAGAAATCTTTTTTCGGGTTTTTCATTCTTCGAGTATTGATAGATACTTCTCTTTTTTTGTAACTTTATTTCTCTAAAACAATTCTTTATGGACGAATACGGATTTCTGGAAAAACTGAAAAAGAAATACCTCTATACATCAAGTTCTGTCAGCACAAAGACAAAACAGGAAGATTTGTTGTTTGTCGTTGAATATGATTATTTGACAAAAGAGGCTTTTCTAAGAACAGTGGATAAGAAGGGAAGAGATATTGATACGGATTATCGTATGTATCAGGAACCTTTGTTCTCCATTCTGAGGACTATTGAGCAGATCCGTATGCAGGATCAGATGGTGATTGACTGGGGACAGAAGAAGGGCAGAGTCTCATTGTCTAGTAACCCACACCTTCTGTATCAGCTTCTGGATTGCAATAACCTTGTCACTCCAGAGCTCGTTCCAATTACTCCGGAAAAAGATAATGTGTATGCCATTCGATTGGTACTCTCCAAGATGGTAGATAAGAGCAGCGGAGCGGAGCAGTATCTTTCGTTCGCCACGGCGCAGAGTAAAGAAGAGAGTATAGGTGGAGTTGTGATGCTGTCCGATTCTTTCGCATATTCCAATAACAAGATTTTCCGAACAAAGTCAATAGGAGACGGGTATCAGAACTTGGATTATTTCTGTACAACTATACCAGCAGAACTTCTAGACAAGTATTTGTCGATTCTATACACTAACCTAAGTAACTTTATCCTTGACATTGATTCAATTCGTGTTGTTGAGAATCCGGATCCTGTACGAGCTAGAAGTACTATCCTTATTGAAAAGGTTGATGAGGATATGGCTCTTTATCTAAGGGTTGTACAGGAGCTTCCTGGTATTGATCCAAAATTCTTTGAGGATTTCGGACTGACAAGATACGCTTCCCGTACATCTGCAGATGAGATTACCATTAGGAGTATCATTCAGAACAATATGGATTTAATATGTTCTGACGTCCTTAAAAGAATCACCCGCTATAGTCCATCAAGGACAGCAGCAAAGGCTGTATATCAAGACGGCAACACATTCATTATACCGGTTGAGACTGCAAGAGAATTCCTCTTTCTGGGACTTCCTTCGCTTGCTCAGGATTTCAGGATCCTTGGAGCAGAAAAGCTGGCAGGGTATAAGATCCATCACAGTATGCCGAAACTGAACTTGTCACTTTCATCTGGTATTGATTTTCTGGAAGGAAGTGCAACCTTGTCCATCAAGAACGAGACATTCACCCTTATGGATTTCCTTCAGAGATACAACAAGGATCATTATATCCAGCTTGCTGATGGAGATAAGGCTATCATTGATGAGAATTACATCAGAAAGCTTGAGCGTCTCTTCCATAAAGGTACTAAGAAAGGCACTTCTAAGATATCCTTCTTTGATTTGCCGGAAATCGCCCAGATGCTTGATTCTCCAAATCAGAGTGAACCGTTTGTCAGAAGCCGTTCATTCCTTGAAGGTATAAACGGACTCAAGGATGCGGCATTCAAACCGGCCAAAGGATTGAAAGCTTCGCTTCGAGCTTATCAGACAGAAGGAATCAAATGGATGACCTACTTGTATGACAACAAAAGGGGAGGCTGTCTTGCCGATGATATGGGTCTAGGAAAGACAGTCCAGACTATTGCAGTGCTATGTCATGCATATTCCAGAAAGAAGACAGATCCGTCTCTTATTGTTATGCCGAAGAGTCTTCTTTTCAACTGGAGCTCTGAACTTGCGAAGTTCGCTCCGTCCCTGGATGTGTATACCTATTATGGCAATCAAAGAGATATTGATGAAATAAAGAATCATCAGATCATTCTCACGACTTATGGAATGGTAAGGAGTGACATTGAGAAACTCTGTGAGATGGAATTTGATACCATTGTGCTGGATGAGTCTCAGAATATTCGAAACACTTCTGCACAGATGACTCAGGCTGTGTACCTTCTTAAGTGTACTCATAGGTTCGCTCTTAGTGGAACTCCTGTTGAGAACAATATAACGGAGCTATATTCTCTTTTCAGATTTCTCAATCCTGCCATGTTCTCAAGTCTTCAGGACTTCAATACAAAGTACACACTTCCTATCCAGAACGGTAATGATAAGGATGCACTTGAGGAATTGAGACGAAAGGTATATCCGTACATTCTTAGAAGAACAAAAGGAGAAGTTCTTGATGATCTTCCAGATAGAGTGGACCAGCAGATACGTATCGATCTGGAAAGTGAACATGCATCCTTCTATGAGCAGAAAAGAAGCTATTTCTACAATCAGGTTCATGAGGGTATTGCCAAAAACGGCATAGGTAAGTCCCAGTTCCTGATTCTTCAGGCCCTGACTGAGCTTCGTAGAATAGCCTCCGTTCCAGAATCCATGAGTGAAGGTATGATTCCGTCATCAAAGATTCCGATCCTTATGGAATCTCTTCTTGAGGCCACATCAAATGGTCATAAAGTCGTAGTGTTCTTCAACTTTATCGCTGGAATTGAGCTGGTCGCTGAGCGTCTTGAAAGGGAAGGGATAGGATTCCTGACAATGACAGGATCCACATCAGACAGAAAGAGTGTTGTCGAAAGGTTCCAGGGGGATTCATCGGTTCAGGTGCTGCTGATGACTCTCAAGACTGGAGGAGTAGGTCTGAACTTGACTGCTGCCGATACCGTGTTCATATTTGACCCATGGTGGAATAGAGCAGAGGAAGAACAGGCTATCGGACGACTTCACAGAATCGGACAGAAATCAAAGGTGATGACGTTCTCCTTTATTGCTGAGGGTACCATTGAAGAGAAGATGTTCCTTCTTCAGCAGAAGAAGAAAGACATCATTGATGGCCTTATCAATGCAGACGGCTCGTTCGGAAAGAGCCTGACAGAAGAGGATATTGATTATATTTTATGCTAGGTGATATGCTTTCAAATAGTAGTTGCACATATATTGAGATTCCTAATGACTTTGCGGTAGAATTAGTTAGAAGAGATCTCCAATCTTGTAACAAGGAATTCCTGCAAAGGTTGTTTAATGAACTCTATCCATCCTACCCGGAGCCATATATTGTTACAATTGATGGTATTCCGATAAAAGATCAATGGAAGTATATACCTCTGAAGAAGCTCTATTCATGCACTCGCGCAGAACTTGAAACACTGGTCGCATTGTTTCTTCTGGATGAGAAACACAAGAGGGCTTATATAGACTCTTTGCCAGCAGATCTGGTGTCACTGATGAAGATGCTTCTTCGTGAGAACGCTATCTCTATGATGTCGGTGAGAGTCTTTGCTCCATCTATTGTAAGTGTCTTAGAATACCGCTGGGGATACTATTATAACATTCGACTGACCGCTCATAATGTCTGGTTCGATTATGAATATACTGGAAAGTATATAGAAGAAGATAATGCTAGTAGGGTCATTCAGGAAGAGTTTATCTCTTATATCCGTCTATTTAGAAAGTATTTTGAGACAATACTTAGAGAAGGAGAAGAGATAACACCTATTTATGTGGAATCAATCAATGATGAATATATAGTTCTTGACGCTGAGATCAAAGCTGCGAGTTCATTCCCGATCATCAAGGGACATCTTAAACAGGGAGTGCTGAAACGTACTGACCTCAAGGCAACAGCTGCCTCATCAAAGAAGATATTTGATAATGTTACTGTAGAGGAAATATTCCCTGATTATACTGAAATGAAACTTAAGTATAATCTGGGACAACTCTATCTTCCTCTACTTGACCTTGAACTGTGGCATGGCAAGAAGGATTCTGTTGAATACCATGACATCGTTAGAAACATTTGTCAGTCATTGACAAAATTTTATTCTGATACACTGATTAGTGCTATGCTGCCATATCTCAAGGGTATGGTAGGCAAGGCTCTTAATGGCAGATGCAACACTCGTGCTGTCCGGGTGCTGAAAGATGCACTTATAAGAGCGGAAGGGGAGTGGCTTATGATCGAGGAATTCTGCAGGAAATCTATAGATGACGATAACTCAATAGTCACTTTATCATTCTTGAGAGAAGCTAACGTGCACTGCGATATCAATGGTGAAAAAGTCATTATATCGAACTATCGCCGTATTATGAACCGAGGGTTTGTGCAGTCATTATGTGCAGTGCTCTATGGACTTGGAGCCTTGACAGTTGCATTTGACGGGAAGAAAGATACTAAGACGGATTCCAATCCTCTGGACCGTATGGTGGCAGTCAAACTGAACAACCTTGGAAAGTATGCTTTTAATATGCTCGAGGAGTATACCGCTCCAGATCTGCAGCAGGTGAAGTGTTTTAGCTTGGAACCAGACAGGTTGGTGATTAGATCTGTTGTTGAGGGCAATCCTTATGAGAGCCTTCTGTATGACACTGCAGTGTCAATAGGAGGAGGAAGATTCAAAATGGATGCAGAGTCTTTTCTCAAGCATTGTAAGGATAAGAGTGATGTTGAGTCAAAGACAAAGTTCTTCCAGGACTTTATATGTAAGGATCTACCTGACAATTGGAAAGCTTTTTTTGACAACATAGCTAAAAGGTGTCAACCATTCCAGAAAGAGCCTTCGGATTATATTGTCTATAAAGTCAGTCCAGATGACAGGGAACTTATCAATGTCCTTTCTACTGACAGCATTTTGAAAAGTATCGTAGTCAAGGCAGAGGGATTCAGGATTATGGTAAGGAAAAAAGATAAGGAAACACTAGTGTCAAGATTGAAAACTTTCGGTTTCCTGGTCTAGCCTAATCCGTATTGTTCAGAACGAAGACAAACCTTGCTCCGCCTGTGTATGTCTTGTCCAGATAGACTTCACCGTTTAGTTTCTCTGCTACCATCTGACAGATATTAAGTCCAAGTCCTGATCCCTGCGAGAACTGGTTGAGCTTAGTGAACCTGTTAAAGATGATATCAGCCTTGTCAGCAGGTACGCCTTCTCCGGTATCAGTTACAGAGAATGTCAACTTTCCAGGGTTTTCGGAGGTAGAGCAGTGTACGTGGATCTCTCCGCTGAAGGTATGCTTACATGCATTTGTCAGGTAGTTGATAAGAACCTGCTGGATTCTTCGGCCGTCAGAGTTGATGACATAGTCATCAGGTAGCTCTGAGGTAAAGTACATTCTCACATCCTCCGGTTTTCTGAATTCAACAGACATGAGAGCATTTCTGCAGATCTGGTTAACGTTGATTTCGGAAGTCTGGATACGGTAGTTCCCATGCTCAGAATCAGCAATATCAATAATATCTCCAATAAGCATGTCAAGCATGTTGTAGCTGTTGTGGATATATGTGTTGTACTGAGTTTTCTCTTCATTACTCCATGACCCGTCAGGCATTCCTAGGAGCTGTGCAAATCCAAACAGTGCGTTAAGTGGAGTTCGAATCTCGTGACTCATGTTCTGGAGGAACATAGTCTTGGCCTTGTTGGCAGCAATATTATCCTCAAGGATTCTTTGTCTACGGAGCTCGGCCTTCTTCTCATCCTCAATCTTTCTGACAGCCCAGATAAGATTGCTGACAGTTCCGTCATCATTCCTGTCTGCTACAATATATGACCACTCGTGCCATACATCCTTCATGTCCTTGAACTGATTGATGAGCACATTGGTGCTTGCCATTCGTTCATTGATTGTTGTCATGTCGGAGAACTTGATCATCTCGTCTCTGAACAGAGGAGACACTCTTTGCTGACAAGAGAAGTCGATGGCATCCCTTACATCACCAGTCTCATACTGGTTCTTCTGTTCATCTGTGATTGGAATGTTCCAGTTATATGTGAAGTAGGACATGGTGTCAAGTCTTATGTAGGTCATGAACTGGTAAGAGCGAGCAAGGGACTTGATGACAAGGTCAGATCGGTTTTCCTTGATTTTCGAGTCTGTAATGTCAGCGCAGAATCCGGAGATCACTTCTCCGTCCTTTTCTGTGACATAGCTAGTTCCACCTGCATGGAGATAGATATTTCCTTTTGTCGGGTGATTCCACTGAAGAATGCGGGAACGTATCTTGCCATCTTTCATTGAAGAGTAGTCATCACTTTCAATGGCATCAATGTCCTCAAGAAGCCTTTTGTGATAGAAAGAGTACAACTCTTCAGGGGAGAAATTCATATTCTCTATTCCAAAAATCTTCTGAAGAGTCTCGTTTGCAATCATCTTGTTATGCCCGCTAGCAGACATGCTGATTTTCCAGATACCATATCCTGCGTTTGAGATGATATCGGTATTCTCCTTAAGGATCTTCTCATTGGCCTCTAATTGCTGCCATATTTCGTTCTTCTCATCCTCATGGACAAATACATGCATGATGCATGTTCCTATCATGAGACCCATTGTATAGAGAGGAAGGTATGCATTCCAGATCTGGATGACGATTCCGGCAGTCATTACAACAGAGAAGCAGCAGATGGCAAGATACCTGCGCTTGCTTCTACCTGTCTTCCTAAGATAGAACATGAACGACAATATGGAAACAAGGGAATACATGGTTATCTGCATTCCAAGGGCGAGATTCCTGAAGTACCCGGTGAAGTAGTAACCGGTTTCGTCAAACCAGAAGAAGACAGGGGTAAACAGGTTTACAATAATGGATACTATCTGGAAAGTAGTGAATGCGTAACCGAACCAGATTAGTGCTTTTCCTAATTTCTTAGGAGGGTTTAGGTAAGATACAACATAGCGGCACCATAGAGAGATGGAAAGTGCGACTGCTACGTGATAGGCCACTGTATCAGCATACAGAAGAGGACCTCTGTATGTAGCATCAAGTGCTCCCCAGAGACTGTCAACTATGAAATAGACAAACAGAACCTCATTGAATGCACGATAGTTCCTGGAAACCAAGTCATTTTGAGGCTTGTCTATAAAGATGTCATGATTGACAATCAGTAGTATTATTAGTGCAATAATACCGAATAGGGAGTAATACATGGCTTATTAGTTTAGATTATTGAAGTTTGTATGGTTTGTGGGTAAAGGTTAGCCAAATGCGCTTTAACTTATTGGTTGGGATAAATATAGTCAAATAAAAAGAGAAATAGAATACTATGCCTTGATATCCACTAAAATGCTGACACTATTGTTGATATTGGAAATGAGGCTTTCGCTCGAGCAAATTGAGTGAAAAATTGCTCATTTTATCAATTCTCAACGCATCCAGTTCTAAATTGATAAATCATTTGAAAGCCAACTCGGTAAATTTGTGACTCTGTTTTAGGATTAACTAAAAGTTGAATTCTTCTGAATTTATCAAATCATTTATACATATGAAATACACAAACAATCAGACTAAACAAACCTTGGAGGGCAATGGCTATGTTGCTCCTCTTTGTACAGATCTTAATGTTGATCTGGCAAGTATCATTTGCCAAAGTGGACCAGGCAGAACAGAAGATGTGACAGATATTGATAGCGAGTGGTAGAAGATTTGAGCATAGAAATCTATTCGTTCAATATCCAGTAAAAAACATTAAACAGAAAATTATGAAAAGATTAATATATACACTTGGAGCTCTTGCCATTCTTGCCGGATGCTCTGATATTATTGACAATCCATCTTTAGAAGAAGGTGGTAGAGTGTTTAAGGCAATTACAGAAGCTTCATCACCAGATACCAAGACAACCCTGGATAATGGTAAGATCGTATGGTCAGCATGGGATGAAATACTTATACTAGGACCTAGTGCTGGGCGTTATTACCTGAGAGGAGATTCAGAAGGAAAGCCGGAAGCAGAGTTTAGAGAAGTTGGTGATTACAGCTTGCCGATCAATCCTTCGCTTTCCACCAATGTTGCACTGTATCCATTCCCTAATGATCCTGAGTATATCTTCGAGGATTATAATTTGTACGATCTGGATGTAACAGAACAGGGCGATGGCACATACAGATTTGACAATGTCATCATTCCTCCGATTCAGTTATATGCTCCGGATTCATTCAATGACGGATTTTTCCCGATGGTTGCAGTGTCAGGTACTGCAGAAGACCATACTCTAAATTTCAAGAACGTGCTAGGAGGAGTTAAGATTCAGCTTACAGGAAACGCGTCAATCAGAACTATTGTTTTTAGAGGTAATAATGATGAGACTATTGCAGGTAGAGCTAGTATTATTGCCAGTGCTGACTCAGATCCTGTCATTACAGTGGGAACGGTCGAGTACTTTAAAAACATCCGTTTGGAAGTAGATGATATACCGCTGAATGAAACAGAACCTGAAACATTCCTGGTTACTCTTCCTCCGATGACTTTCACAAATGGATTCACAGTAGAGGTGGTGGATGTTGATGGCAATGTGATGGAAATTAGAACAAATAAGCCAAAGACAATTGTCAGATCCTCTAATCTTAAGATGAGTGCAGTAAGATTTGCACCAAATGTCAAAGAACCTCAGGGAGAATATGAGTATGTTGATTTAGGCCTACCATCTGGAACATTGTGGGCTTCAATGAATGTTGGCGCAACTAAGCCAGAAGAGTCCGGAGATTATTTTGCTTGGGGAGAGACTTCGCCAAAGTCATCATATAATTTCAATAACTACAAATATCAGAAAACTTGCGTAGATAGAGGATTGTCAGGCGGTGTCGTCATAGAAGTTGAAGTTGAAAACTATACAAAATATGTCATGGAACCGTCCGCTTATTATGACATGGCGAGGACACTTAGATTCTCGGATGATGCTGCCAATGCAAATTGGGGTGGTGCCTGGAGAATGCCATCAATGGATGAGATATGGGAACTTGTTTTTGAGTGCGATTGGACATATGAACAGGTGAATGGTGTCAGCGGCTATAGAGTTAGTGGCCCGGCAGAGGGAAAGAGCATTTTCCTCCCATGCACAGGATATATGAATGAAGAAGGTCTGCAGGATGAGGGTACCTTTGGTCTGACTCTTGGAAATATCAATTATGATTGGCAGACTGACAAAGCGTGTTGTCTACATTACGGAAAGTTTAACTATGGCGGAGAAATCGTAGACGATGCTACATGGGATCCTATGCCTAGATTCTACGGAGTCCCAGTTAGACCTGTTTATGACAAGTCTTTAGAGAGATAGAAGGAACGTAATAATTGATGGAATACCCGAGCGCTTGAGGAGTCAAGTACCCGGGTATTTTTATGTGAAATAGAGTAATTCGGATTTCAAAAATCCCCAAAAATTAGATAATGCATAAAAAAGGTCTTACTGGTGATTACCTGGTAGTACATGCCTTTGTCAATATTTCCATAAATTAATTTAGAAAACGCGGGTAG
>JAKSJT010000054.1 GCA_024402125.1 Bacteroidales bacterium | reverse complement strand
TCCAGGAGACCGCCACTTTGCTAGGTATATAGTGCCTAAAATTGGGATTTCTTTAGTTGAAATATCATTTCCACAATCAATTGTTGGATATAATCCAGATTATTCATACATTGTGATGGACACGGAAACTGGCAAACTAACAGATGTTGAATCGAGTTCTATTAGTTTCCACATAACTGCTACAGGTGTGAAATAAAAAATTAATAACGCAATAATGCCATGAGAAAAAGAATCATTATTACTACCCTTGTATTAGTTATTGCACAGGTAGGTATCCTTTTTGCCCAGGAGAAAAATAGCCCTTCTATCTCATCGTCGGGAAACAAAGTTTTAGCAGTAGATTCAAAAGACAACGCATCACATGTAGCATTGATTTCTTCAGCAAACAGCAACGAAGAGTCTATCCTTAACTTCGATATTGACCCGTCTAAAATGGTCGTATACATAGTTGATGGTGTTGAAGTTGATATTGAATATTTAAGCAGCATTGACCCTTATGACGTTGTCAACATCAATGTTATTAGGGATGAAGCCATTTGCAATCTTTTTGCTCCTAGGACTGGTGGAATTCTTCAATTTACGACAAAGTCTAAGTCGATTCTCAACCAAACACTCCAAAGAGAAAAGCAGCGACAGATTGAGTTAAGGGAAAAAGACCGCAAAGAAGGAATCATCAAAGTAAGATAGTCAGGATATCGTTACGTAGACCAAGTATATGGAATGATTCAAAACATACCTTTCTAGTCTATATCCTGAACTAATCAGATGCACAAAGGGCCGACCTGTCATTCAGGTCGACCCTTTGTCATATTTATACAATGTTAATTGTCTTCTTTTGACAGAATCTCATTCTGAGCCTCAACTGAAGCGTCATGAATTGCATTCATCACTGATACAACCAGTTTCTCAGGAAGGCCGTACTTGGCACCTGACTCAACTGCCTTTGCAAGGAGTGAATCCCATCTTGTTGCCTGGAGGATAGCCACGTTGTTCTCCTTCTTGAACTGACCAATCTTGCGACTGATCTGCATTCTGGAATTGAGCATATACAGAAGGTTCTCATCAATGATATCAATCTGAGCACGGAGATGATCTATCTGCTTCTTGTAATCCTCAGAATCACCTGACTTCTCTCTAATGCGAAGACTCTCAAGCAGAACCTGAAGATCAGCTGGAACAAGCTGCTGCTTTGAGTCAGAAAGTGCACAGTCAGGATTGCAGTGAGACTCTACCATAAGTCCTTCGAGACCAAGGTCCATTGATTTCTGAGAAATCTCCTGAAGGAACTTTCTGCTTCCACCCATATGGCTTGGATCAGCAAAGAAAGGAAGTTCAGGATAACGGGTTCTCAGCTCAATTGCAATCTGCCAACCCGGATCGTTTCTATACTCTTTCTTCTCCGCTGTTGAAAATCCTCTATGGATTACACCGAGCTTTTTGATTCCGGCATTGTTCAAACGCTCGAGAGCTCCAATCCACAAATCAAGGTCAGGGTTAACCGGGTTCTTGACAAGCACAGGAATATCTGTTCCGCTAAGAGCATCTGCAATTTCCTGCATAAGGAAAGGATTGGCTGATGTTCTAGCACCTACCCACACCATATCAATGCCATATTTGAGGCAATCAAAGATATGCTTTGCGCTAGCTACCTCAGTGCAGACCTTAAGGCCTGTCTCCTTCTTAACCTTCTGGAGCCACTTCAAACCCTCGGTACCGATACCCTCAAAGTTTCCTGGATGAGTACGAGGCTTCCAAATACCTGCACGGAATACATTGATACCAAAAGCTCTCAAACCCTTAGCTGTCTCCATAACCTGCTCTTCTGTCTCGGCACTACAAGGACCAGCAATTACATAAGGCTTTGGGTCTTCTGTGAATAGTCCCCATTCTGAAATTGGGATAAGCTCTAACTGCTTTGCCATATATTTAAGTTTTAAAATGTTATCTGATAATCTTCTTTATTCTGTTTGCTTCGCTGATAAGATCCCTAATCTTATCCTCATCAAATTCATCAATCGCATCTCTGAACTGCTTCATCTTGTCGATGTAAGTATCGATTACCTGAAGCACATTGTCTCTATTCTGAGAGAGGATAGGAACCCACATGTCAGCATTTGACTTTGCTAGTCGAACTGTTGATGAGAAACCACCGGATGCAAGATCAAAGATATGCTTTTCATCCTTTTCCTTATCAAGGACTGTAAGAGCGAGAGCGAATGAAGTGACGTGGGAGATGTGTGATACATATGCTGTATGGACATCATGATTGTCTGCATTCATATAAATCGGTCTCATATTTAATGCATCATACAGTTTCTCAACAATATGAACGGCCTTTGGATCAGACTCCTCAGTGTTTGCGAAGATGCATGCTCTGCCATCATAAAGATTAGGCATTGCTGCCCATGGACCAGAGTACTCAGTACCTGCCATTGGATGCGTTGCCACATAACACTTTCTCATAGGATGATAATGAACGCATCTTACTATCTGACCCTTAGTTGAACAGGTATCGATTACTATCTTTTTCTCTCCTCCTTCTATCTGCTGGAACTTGTCCAGAATCTCAGGAAGCATCTTGACAGCTGTACCGACAGGAACTGCAATGATTACGATGTCCGACTCCTCTACAAGATTGTCAAATGGAACCACCGCATCGACAAGTCCTATTTTTTCAGCTGCGGCCGCATTGACAGTATCAGCTTCAACTCCTAGCACTCTGTCCGCAAAACCTCTTCTTTTAAGGTCAATGGCCATCGAACCACCGATAAGACCAAGACCTATTACTCCTACAACCATAGTTTTTTCAATTATTTGCTCAAAAGTTCTTCTATCTTTTTTCTGGACTCTATCAGAATCTCAGGCTTTGCGCAGAGTGAAACTCTGATATAGTTTTCACCATTCTTTCCAAAGATGACTCCTGGAGTGATGAAAACACCTTTTTTTTTTTGTTTCTTATCTGCGATTCTCTCTCCAAGACACTTGGAAGAATCAGTTCCCTCAAGTAGAGGATTGTCCTCCGATACCTTACCCCAAAGGAAGAGTCCGCTTGAGTCATGGTCATATGTAGCTCCGATTGTGTCAAAGATCTTTCCAGCCTCAACTCTTCTTACCTTATACTCCTCATTGAGCTTTGAGAACCACTCGGGGCCCTGAGAGAGAGCAGCGATACCTGCTAGCTGAAGAGGTTTGAACATACCTGAATCCATCTGGCTCTTTACCTTCAAGACCTCTGAGATAAGCTCTGAAGATCCTGCTACCATACCGATTCTCCAACCAGACATGTTGTGAGCCTTACTGAGAGAATTGAGTTCAAGGCAACAATTCTTTGCACCATCTGCAGCAAGGATAGAATTAGGATTGTCGTTAAGGATAAAGCTGTATGGATTGTCATTAACAACAAGAATTCCGTGTCTGTTTCCGAAATCAGCCAGTTTCTGGTAAAGCTCAGTTGTAGCCTTTGCGCCAGTTGGCATATGCGGATAGTTTGTCCACATAATCTTAACCCCAGTAAGATCCATCTTCTCAAGGGCATCAAAATCTGGCCACCAATGATTTTCCTCCTTAAGGTCATAAGTCACAATCTCCGCCTCAACCATCTTTGATGCTGATGTGTAAGTTGGATATCCTGGGTCTGGTACCAGAACCTTATCACCCTTATCTATAAAAGCAAGAGAGATAAGAAGAATACCTTCCTTTGATCCTACAAGCGGCTGAATCTCATTTGCTGGATTAAGGTCTACATGGTAGAATCTCTTGTACCAGTCAGCAAATGCTGATCTAAGCGCAGGGAGACCGATATAGCTCTGATAAGCGTGGTTACCTGGCTGGGAAGCCGACTCCGTAAGAGCCTGGATCGCTTCCATTGGTGGCATTCCGTCTGGGGCACCGATACCGAGATTGATTACTTTCTGCTCTCCCTTTGCAAGGCGCTCTGCGTTCATTGCGTCAATCTCCTTGAGCTTTCGTGAGAAGTAGTATTCCTGAACTGATTCAGTTCTATGCGCTGGTTTAATTATCATATTGCTAAAATTCTATCTTGCTGAAACATATTCTCCCTGGATTTCAATGTCCTCCAGAAGCGGACGGATCGCAGAAAGTGCCTGCTGATATCTCTCGTAGTTGTCGAAACAAATGTCGATATAGAAGAAATACTGCCACTTCTTACCTGGGAAAGGAAGAGACTGGATTCTTGTAAGGTTCATCTCATAGAACGACAAGATTGTCAGGATCTGTGCAAGAGCACCTGGCTTATGTGCTAGAGTGAAGCACATTGAAGACTTGTTCACTTTATCTTTTGGAACCTCAATAGCATCATCCAGAACAAGGAATCTTGTAAAGTTCTCCTTATAAGTCTCGATGCTTGGCTGAAGAATCACAAGTCCGTTCTGCTCAGCAGCAAGAGCTGATGCAACAGCTCCGACTCCCATCAGACCTCCCCTTGCGATATCAGTTGCTGTCTTTGCTGTATCTTCTGACTCCACAAGATGAATCCATGGGCAATTGTCCTCAAAGAATCGTCTTGTCTGGTTAATGGCCATATAGTGTGTCCTTACTTCCTTGATGTCCTGAATAGTCTGTCCAGGAAGAGCCATCAGGTTCTGATGGATATGAAGGTAAGCTTCTCCCTTTATCTGCTTATGATATTTTCTGATAAGCTCCAGGTTCTGAAGCAAACCACCAGATGATGTATTCTCCACTGCCATGATAGCAGCATCTGCCCTTCCAGCGTTCATCGCCTTGAAAAGATCATCGAATGTAGCACACTCCACAATCTCCGGCATCTCGCCTATCTGTGCAGAGTAGAATTCACGAGCAGCCTGCTCATGAAAACATCCCCTAAATCCCTGAATTGCAACTCTAGTCATCTCTACCTTCTAACCATTAAAATGATAATGAAAAAGGGCCATCCGATTCCGGACAGCCCATAAACATACTTTTTATATATCTATGATTTCACACATCCGGTTAACTATCGCCTGTTAAGGTAATAGAAAGAATAAAAACCGTATGCGTAAAATCGTTTGTTATCCATAATTGATTACAAAGATATAAAAAATATTTAATAAAGAAACCTTAGCTAGAGATTAGACAGTCATGATTTCCTTATCCTTCTCAGCAACAAGCACGTCAATCTGCTTTGTGTACTTGTCTGTGAGCTTCTGCATCTCTTCCTCACCCTCTTTCTGAGCATCCTCAGGAAGACCTTCAGCCTTGATAGCCTTCTTAAGAGCCTCGAGTGAATCACGACGAGCGTTTCTTACGACAACCTTAGCATTCTCACCAGAAGCCTTGCACTTCTTCTGAAGTTCCTTTCTTCTATCCTCTGTGATAGGAGGGAAGATACAACGGATTGTCTCACCATTGTTAGATGGAGTAAGACCGATGTTAGCGTCGATAATTGCCTTCTCAATAACAGCAATCATCTTCTTCTCCCATGGCTGGATAGCGATAGTCTTTGCATCAGGTGTTGTTACAGAAGCAACGTTCTGAATTGGAGATGGAGTTCCGTAGTAGTCAACAACAACCTTATTAAGAACTGCTGGGTTAGCCTTTCCTACGCGGTATGTCTTAAGATCTTCTTCGAGAAAACTTACAGCGGCGAGCATCTTCTCCTCAGCTGCATTTTTGAGTTCCTGTACTTTAGGTAACATATTGATATGTGTTAATTGTTAATATTTTCTTTATTGCTTATACGTGAACAAGAGTTCCTACCTTCTCACCTTCAAGGAGTTTTGTGAGGTTACCCTTCTGGTTCATGTCAAATACGATGATTGGCATATTGCCCTCACTACAAAGTGCAAAAGCAGTCTGGTCCATCACCTTAAGGTGGTCCTTGATAGCCTTGTCAAATGTAAGCTCATCATACTTTGTTGCTGTTGGATCCTTCTCTGGGTCTGCTGTATAGACACCGTCAACGCGAGTTCCCTTCAAAAGAGCATCCGCACCAATCTCAAGAGCACGAAGTGCAGCACCAGAGTCTGTTGTGAAGAATGGATTGCCTGTTCCTCCTGAAATAAGGGCAACACCGCCTTCTTCCATTACCTTAACTGCATCATCTCTCATGTAGTACTTTGCAACTGGCTCCATTGGGGTAGCTGTAAACACCTGTGCGTTAACTCCCTGTTCCTTGATAAACATAGAGAGAGCAAGGGAATTGATAACAGTAGCAAGCATACCCATCTTGTCACCGTCTACTCTGTCGAATCCCTTTCCAACACCCTGAAGTCCACGGAAGATGTTTCCACCACCGTTTACGATTGCAATCTGAAGTCCAGCCTTTGCTGCAGCAGCGATTTCTTCAGCATATGCCTGAAGGCTAGCAGTATCAAGGCCCTTACCAGCGGGACCGCCAAGGCTTTCGCCGCTCAATTTCAATAAAACTCTTTTATACATGAGAATGTGGTTTTTCTTTATTATTTAACGAAAACAAAATTATCTAAATAATGTGAAACTTGCAAAAAAGATATATCTTTGCATTATCCTAAGAATAACAAAAAACAATTATAAGATGTCTAAATCATTCTTCAGCTATTCAATAGCTAAAAAATTCATTCAGGCAGTTAGTGGAGCATTCCTTATTGTGTTCATGCTTCTGCACTCAACAATTAACTTTTTCTCAGTAATTGACTCTTTCACTGGCAAGTTCAACGTAGTTGCTGCAGACGACAAGCTTTTCTCTGCAGGTGACGGTCTTTTCAAGCTTGGTTGTGACTTCATGTCAACTCCTGTAATCAGCATCATGGTTCCAGTTCTTGCACTTGGTTTCCTTGTTCATATCATCTACGGTATCGTTCTCACATGCCAGAACATCAAGGCTCGTGGTGGTTACAAGCGTTACGAGACAGCTAGCAAGGCTGCTACAGATTCATGGTCATCAAAGAACATGCTTGTTCTCGGTATCGTAATCCTCGGTATCATCTTCTTCCACCTCACTCACTTCTGGGCTAAGATGCAGCTTCCTGAGCTCTTCGGTATCGGCGAGGCAGAGAACAACCCATACCTTCTTCTTACAACAACATTCAAAAACCCAGTGATCCTCGTTATCTACCTTATCTGGTTCGTAGCTGTAGGTCTTCACATGACACACGGTTTCTGGAGCATGTTCCAGACAATCGGTTGGAACGGCTCAATATGGTTCAAGAGAATCAAGGTTATCGGTTATGTAGTTGCATGGCTTATCGTTTGCATGTTTATCTGCACAGCAATTAACGCATGCATCATGGCATAAATCTACAGCAAGATATAAAGAAAGTCGGACAGAAATGTTCGACTTTTTTTGTGCCTAAAGGCATCAACAAAGACTAAGCTCATTTCTCCATATATCATAGTAGTTTAGTATATTTGCATGATAGCAAAACTATTTGACCATGAAAACTGAATCTTTTCTTGCCCTAGCAGCTGGCGTTGCTGCAGGCTTTGTTCTGGGAGTAATCCTGGCACCCGAGAAAGGTGAAGAGACCAGGAAGAAAATCAAAGAAGCAGCCAAAGATGTCTGCGAGGCCGCTGAAGAGGTAGCCAACGAAATCAAAGAAAGAGCAAAAGCGGAATCTTCCTCAGAAGATGACGCAGAAGAACAACTTGCATAATAGCCATGGGAGAATTCACAAAACCACTTGAAGATCTTTCCAAGAATGCCGCAGAATATGTGGACATGAAAATCGAAGATGTCAAGCTAAGGACTGTCAAGGGTCTGTCAGTTGCAATGAACAAGCTCATTGTCGCTCTAATCCTTCTATTTGTAGCATCTATCGTCCTTCTTGCCGCAGCCCTAGGCTGCACTCTTCTTTTAGGTGATATTCTGGGAAGCTATGCTGCTGGAGCATTTATTGTTTCCGGAGTATTCCTTGTGCTGCTGATTATCTTGTATCTATTCAGGAACAAGATGTTCCTCAACTCATTCCTCAGAATGTTCCTTAACCTCTTCTTCACAGACGACGAAGAGATCAAATAACCTTAAGGCTATGGCAAAGTATAATCAGATCAGAAATATCGAGGAACTGGAATCCGTCCAGAGAAGTCTCAAGGGAAGCATTGAAAGAAAGGGCAAGGAGATTACCGGTTCCCTTTCAAATGTGCAAGGCTTCTACACACCGACAAATATGGTATCCATGGGAATAAAGAAAGTCACAGAAAGCATCCCTATGGATATATATCTTGTTAGCCTAGTCAAACGCCTTCTCAGCAAAAGGAAGGAAAAGAATCAGCCACAGGAGGAGCAGGAATAATTATGGAAAACATCTATGCTAAAAGAGTGGAGAAAATCCGCTCGATCATGAGAAAGAAAGGATGGGATGCTGTGATCATTTCAGGATCCGACCCTCATAGCAGTGAGTACATGGCTCCACGCTGGCACCAGGTGGAATGGGTATCCGGGTATAGCGGAGAAGGTGAAATCGTCATCACTCTTGACCATGCCGGTCTTTGGACAGACACAAGATACTTCATCCAGGCTGCAAAGCAGCTCCCTGGAACAGGTATTGAGCTTCATAAGACCAGAGTACCAGACCAAGTCCTGATCCCTGAGTGGTTAGCTAATGTGGCTTTCCCTTCAACCAATGACAAGCTTGTTGCCGTTGCGGTAGACGGAGATTGTCAGGCGATATCAGATGTCAACGATATAATTGATGCTTTCAAAGCATCAGGAAGAGAAGAATATAAAATAGTCAATGCTCCAGAGATGCTGAGTGAGCTTTGGGAGGACAGGCCCGACATTCCTCAGACATCTATCATCACTTTGGGAGACGAGCAGGTCGGATGGTCCAGAATCCAAAAGATTTCATGGCTTAGAAAGTTCCTGATGGAAAAGGAATGCGATGCCATCCTCCTTACAGCCCTTGATGAAATTGCCTGGACGCTCAATGTCAGAGGATCAGATATTGACTACAATCCTGTAGTGATGTCATACCTTTTAGTTTCCATGGATGAGGTTAACTGGTATGTTAAGAAAAGAGCAATTCCAAAATCCGACCAGGAGACTATCGACAGTTTCTACGAACTGAAGGCAGATGGTGTAAATATCAGGGACTACTCGGATATAGCCATTGAACTGGCATCGTTGTCAGATGAAGATGGTGACAGAAAGCTTTTTGCAGATCCGTCAACTCTTAATTATAACCTCTACAACATCCTGATGGGAAACCCATCGGCCTCTGTCATGACCGGAAAATCCCCTGTTGCCCTTAGAAAGAGCATCAAAAACAGCGTGGAGATTGCTGGAATGAAAGAAGCCCACTATGAGGACGGCCTTGCAATGGAGAAGTTCCTTCACTGGCTTGAAACCACCGTAAACTCTGGAGCAATCATTTCCGAATACGATGCAGCTGTCAAGCTCGGAGAGTTTAGAAGCCAGATACCAGGATATAGAGGAGACAGTTTCGAGACTGTTTCTGCTTGGGGAGAAGGCGCTGCCCTGCCTCACTACATCACCCCGAAAGACGGATCCACCACTATTGGAAACCATGGTCTTTACCTCAACGACTCCGGAGGACAATACCTGTTTGGAACTACAGACATAACAAGGACTGTCGCACTAGGACCATGTACCCACCTGGAGAAAGAGGACTACACCATCGTCCTTAAAGGTCATATAGGACTAGCGATGGCTGTTTTCCCAAAAGGTACAGCCGGTTGTCAAATTGATGTGCTCGCAAGAGAGCCAATGTGGAAAACATTCCGTAACTTTGGCCACGGAACCGGTCATGGTATAGGATTCTACCTCAATGTCCACGAGGGACCTCAGGATATTAGGCAGAATTTCAATCGCCAGGCCATTGTTCCAGGAATGATTACATCCAACGAGCCTCGTATCTATAGAGAAGGTCTTCACGGAGTCCGTCACGAAAGTCTGGTCCTCTGCGTAGAAGCCGACAAGAACGAATTCGGAGAATTCCTGAAATTCGAGACCCTGACTCTTTGCCACATTGATACAGCTCCTATCATCAAGGAACTGCTCAATGACGAAGAGAAAACCTGGCTCAATGAATATAATGAAAGAGTTTACAGAGAGCTCTCTCCAAGACTTCCTATCGAGGTTGCCCAGTGGCTCAGAAAGAAGACTCTCCCTATTTAGCCCGATTTTTGCAAACTAGAGTAATAATAACAATTTAAAATTTAGGAATAATGGCAGAAGATCCACTAGAGCGCATCGCTCGCGAAGAACAGGAAAACAAGAATAAGTCTCTTAAAACTGTTACTTATGCTCTTGCAGCAGTAGCAGCAGCACTTGCTATCTTGCTTGGATTTGTATATTTCCAGAAGTCATCACTTGTTCGTGACCTCAATGTCGAGAAGCAGGATTTGACAGAGCAGATCGAGTCTCTTCAGGCAGACTACGATAGCCTTTCATCAGACTATGATGCTATCAATTCACAGCTTGACTCTTCTAGAGAAGAAGTTGCTCAGCTTGTTGAAAGAATCAAGTCAACAGACGCTACAAACAGATCAAAGATGCGTCAGTATGAGAAGGAGCTTGGTACTCTTAGAAGTATCATGAGAAACTACATCACTCAGATTGACTCATTGAACACACTCAACCATAAGCTCACAGCAGATGCTGCAGCAGCTAGAAGAGAAGCTGCTGAAAGCAAGAGACAGAATGAGGAGCTCACCCAGCAGGTTGAAAACCTCTCAGGTCAGGTTGCTGCAGGTTCAGTTATCAAGGCTAGAGGTGTGAACATCAATGCTTACAACTCATCTGACAAGGTAACAGACAGAAGCAGTAGAACTGTTCGTCTTTTGACAAACCTCAGTCTTGTTGAGAACGACCTTGCTCCTAAGGGACCTGTTGTAGTCTATATCAGAGTTAAGGACCCTGATGGAATCCTTCTTATTAACAGCAGTTCGAGCTCATTCTCATTCGGTGGCGAAGCTCTTCAAGCTTCAGCATCTCGTAGAGTTGACTATGAGGGTAAGGAGGTTGAGATGAGCATCTATCTCAATGACATTCCTGAGTACACAAAGGGTGTCTACACAGTAGAGGCTTACACAGAGCAGTCTTTCCTCGGTAAGGCAGAACTCCTTCTCCGATAAGTTAGAGAGCTGTGATCTACATACACGTACCATTCTGCAGAAGTTTCTGCACATACTGTGACTTCTACTCAGAAGTTACCCCTAAGTGTCATCGCAAAGAAGAAGAGATTCGTCAAAGCGAGGCATTCCAGAAGTATGTACAGAATATTTGCAAGGAGATACGTCAAAGAGAAAATGAAATTAGAGCGTCCATCCTTAGCGGGGTGGACACTCTTTATTTTGGAGGAGGGACTCCTTCAGTTCTTCCTATAGAAGCTTTCAAAGAGATAGTATCCTGTTTGAAAGGAATTGGAGTACAAGCCCCCTTTGATGAGTTTACTGTTGAAGTGAACCCGGAAGACATTGTCGAAAAAGGTGAAGAATTCATCCGAGGACTAATAGACCTAGGTGTAGACAGAATCAGCATGGGCATTCAAAGTTTTGATGACTCCATGCTTAAATGGATGAACAGGCGTCACTCCTCAAGTGGAGCGGTAGAGGCTGTCAACATCATCAGAAATGCCGGAATCAAAAACTTAAGTCTGGATCTTATTTTCGGAATATCCCACCTAAGTGACAAGACCTGGGAAGAAACGATTGACAAGACCATCGCACTGTCTCCTGAGCATATCTCCGCATACCAGCTATCAATTGAAGATGGTAGTGCTCTAGCCAAACTGGTTCAAAGAGGCAAGTACGAAGAAGCGGACGATACCTTATGCAAAAGACAGTTTGATGTATTATGCAGTAAACTATCCGAGGCCGGATATCTTCACTACGAAGTATCAAATTTCTGCAAACCGGACAAACACGCAAGACACAACAGTGCCTACTGGAAAAGGCTACCGTATGTTGGACTTGGCCCTGGAGCACATTCGTTCCAAGGAGATACCAGATCATGGAACAGTCAAAGTCTCGAAAGAGGCGATGTTGAGACCGAGACTCTAAGCTCTTTTGATAAGGTGGTCGAAACCATTATGCTTGCCCTTCGAACAGCCGATGGCATTGACTTTGAATACTTGAAGACAAACTGCAATAAAGAGGCTCTAGATAATCAGCTATCGGAAGGCAACCTTGTCATTCAAGAGAATGGTAAAGCAAGGATTCCAGAAGATAAGTTCTTCATATCTGACCTCATTATTAGAGAACTTATCTAGTTAATCTATATATATTCTTATGGATTTTCCAAGTGCTGTCAAATATATTTTCATCACTTCGAT
>JAKSJT010000053.1 GCA_024402125.1 Bacteroidales bacterium | reverse complement strand
GACGGGACTCGAACCCGTACAGGCATTTCTGCCCAAGGGATTTTAAGTCCCTCGTGTCTACCATTCCACCACAAAGGCTTGGGACTACAAATGTACTAAAAAAAGATAGATAATAGTATATCTAGATAAATCCTTTAATCGATATAGTCGTTAGAAGTATTTCTTTTCTTCTCTATCAAGTGCGATAAATATGAATAATAGCACCGTGAATCCCCATAGTGAAGATCCTCCATAACTAAGCAGAGGAAGAGGGATTCCGATAACAGGCATGAGGCCTATTGTCATACCGATATTGATGAATAGGTGCATGAAAATACAACTGGCCACACAATATCCGTAGACTCGCGTGAATGTTTCTCGACTTCGTTCGGCATCATGAAGGATTCTCCATATCATAAAGACATACAAGAGAATAACAACAGCACATCCAACAAAACCCCACTCTTCACCGACTGTACAGAAAATGAAGTCTGTACTCTGCTCCGGTACGAATCCAAATGTTGTCTGGGTTCCGTTCAAATAACCTTTACCGACAAGTCCGCCTGAACCGATAGCAATCATTGACTGGTTAACATTATAACCTACACCTGATGGGTCTTCCTTTAGACCGAGCAGGACTTCAATTCTTTTTCTCTGATGCTCTTGAAGGACGTCATTGAAGATAAAGTCTGTCGAGAATACGAGTACAACTCCGGCAATGAAAGAAAGAGCACAAAGACCTACGCATAGGTCTCGATTAGATATGGCTTTGAAGATATAGTATGGGATAGCCGCAAAGCATATTGCTATGAGAATATACAGTGGTTTGATCTTCGTGAGGAAGAAACCATGAGCTCCATCTTTAATGGTATTGATAACAGTAATATCTGTGTTCTCATTAAGAGCGGATGCACCTGGTACCATGGCTCCTACGAACAACTTCCAGAGCCAAGGGAGAAGTGAAATGAAAAGGATAAATAATCCTCCAAAGATTATCCACTTGAAAAAGTTACCGTTATTGAGTGCAACAATAAGGGTCAGTACTGCAACTAGAATGACTATTGATGCGTATGGAGATGCAGTCAGAGTTGCAATGAAAAGGACGATGCACATTCCAATGGCGGCAAGCCACCATCCTGAGAGCCCTTCTCTATAAAGCACAAAGATAAAACCAACATATACAAGGGCTGAACCGGTTTCGCTTTCGCCCAAAATCACCAGCATAGGTATACCAATGATGGCACCGGTTATTAGTAAGTCCTTGATATTAGATATCTTATAGTTAGGATGACTCATCACCATGGCAAGAACCAGGGACGTGGATATTTTGGAGATTTCCGCGGGTTGGAATCGTATCGGTCCAAACTCGAACCAGGATCGGGATCCCTTAACGTCAATTCCCAAAAAGATAACGGCTACAAGTAGCACTAGAACTCCCAAGTAGACAGGTATGGACATTCCTTCCCAGATTCTAGGACTGAATACAAAAAGAATAGTTCCTGCAAGTCCAAAAGCCGTCAGAATCCATACGAACTGTTTACCACTTCTGGTTGCGAAGTCAAGCATTGGTGCATTATCAGAATGGATAGAGGCATATATGTTTATCCAGCCGATGAATATTAACACCATGTAACATATCACCAGCTTCCAGTCAATAGCCTGTTTTAGGCTTCTTCCGTGGAATGTCTCGTCCATTAATAAATACTAATACTTTTTAACTCTTGACATCAAGTTACCTTCCATGACTCTTCGTTCAAGGTCTTTGCGGCTTATCTCGCCATCTCTGAGGTATTCTTCAACCATGAGTGAGGCGATAGGTGCAGCCCATGTAGCACCGAATCCTGCATTCTCGACATATGCCGCAATCGCAATCTTTGGATTGTCCTCTGGAGCAAAGCAGATAAACACTGAGTTATCCGCACCTCTAGGGTTCTGGGCAGTTCCGGTCTTTCCACAGATGTCAAGTCCAGGTACTGCTGCAACGTGCGCTGTTCCACCTGTTCCGGCAGGATCGTTAACCGCTCTCCACATACCCTTTGTCACCTTTTTGAACTGTGTGGTGTCGACCATGGTATACTTGCGTTCTTTGTACTTCTGATCAATTGTAACACCTTCTGAGTCCTTGATGATGTGAGGAATGATATAGTAACCTCTGTTGGCAACAGTTGCCGCAAGATTTGCAATCTGAAGAGGGGTTACACCAACCTCACCCTGTCCGATCGAAATAGAAAGGATGGTTGTTAATTTCCCACCACCTTTGCCGTATACTCTGTTGTATGTGTTGGATGTTGGAAGTGTTCCGCCTAATTCAGAAGGGAAGTCACTGCCAAGCTTGTGACCAAAGCCAAAACTTTGAACATAGTCGTTCCACTTGTCAAGAGCCTCAGCTATGTTGGAGTACTTTCTGTTTTCAAGGACCGACTTGAGGACATAGCAGAAGTAACCGTTACATGACATCTTGATGGCGTTTTCAAGGTCAAGCGGAGAACCGTGTGCGTGGCAACCGAGTTTGTGATTTCCACCATAGTGGTAACCTCTGTTACAAGGGTATCTCATATCTGGAGTGAGAACTCCTTCCTGCAGTCCGATAAGTCCATTTACGAGCTTGAATACGGATCCTGGAGGGTAGGATGCCTGAACTGCTCTATTGAACATTGGTTTGTAAGGGTTCTGAGAAATCTCCTTGTAGTGTTTACCAATATCAGCGAGCATGCTCACGTCGATACCTGGACTGGATACCATTGCAAGGATCTCTCCAGAAGAAGGTTCGATGGCAACCACACTGCCGACCTTGTTCTGCATCAATTGCTGTCCATATTGCTGAAGGTCCGCATCGATTGTTGTTATGATGTCATGGCCTGGAATAGCCTCCTTGTCCATTTCACCATCTTTGTACTGCGACTCGATCTGGTTATGCGAGTTACGTAGATAGATATGATAACCTTTTTCTCCACGAAGTTCTTCCTCTCTTGCCGCTTCAATACCTGTTTTTCCGGCGTAGTCACCAGATTTGTATTCTCCGGGATGTTTGCTGATGAAGGAAGCGTCAACTTCGGACACATAGCCTAGAAGGTTACCTCCAGCGTTGATAGGGTAGTCTCTAATACTTCGAACTTGTCCCTTGAAGCCAGGGAACTTGTATTCGATTTCAGCGAACCTCATGTATGACTCTGGAGGAAGCTGCTTAATCATGACCATTGACTGGTAACCGATACGTTTGATGTTGTTTCGGTATTCCTTCATTTTGGTGCGGACAAAATCCGTTTCTACTCCAAGGACATCCGCTAGCAGGACAGTGTCAAAAGGCTGTACTTCTTTAGGTGTTACAAGAATGTCATATGCTACCTTGTTACCTACGATGATTTTTCCATTGCGATCATAGATAATACCTCTAGTTGGGAAGATATTGTCATACACAGTGGAATTGTTTGATGCGTCAATCTTATACTTGTCGTTAAGTATCTGGATAGAAAACAGTTTAACTAGGAGAACGGCCGCAGCCACTCCTAGTCCAATTAGCAATTTCTTATGTCTATTATCGCTATTTCCTGTCATCCTGGTTCATGAAATCCACAACAAACAAAGATAGTAAATATCCAGCAAGAAGTGATAAACCGAACCTGGATGCATTGAACCAGAATGGTCTTGTTCCAGCTCCATCTGCAAGAATGTAGATGAACAGGAAAAGAGATTGAGCCAAGAAGAGTGCAAATGAAACTTTGGCTATACCATATCTGGATATTGAGAAACTGTCTCCTCGGTTGAATATTTCTTCTCCGAATATTGCCCTGATGATATTGGTTCTGGCAAATGCAACAGGGACAAGAGCAACTGTGTTGATTCCTATGACACCTTCAGCAAGCATATCAACAGCGAGCCCGGATCCGAACGCAATGAAAAGGGTAAGCGTTGTGGAGATCCTGGTTGGTATGCACAGAATCATCATAGGAAGAATGCTCAGCATGATATACTGAGTAAGATGGAAGTAATTGCACAGAAGGATCTGTCCAATCAGAAGAAGAATATATGTGAGAAGGTATCCGTTCTGTTTCATAACTATTCTTTACCTTGCGCCTCCTTCGCTTCCAATGCTGCTATTTCATCAAGACCTGTGTTATTGACAACGGTAACATAACGGATTGCAGTGTAATCCTGGAAAAGGGTTACCTCAATCTCGTTGGTAGCTCCGTTGACAATTTTCGATTCTCCTGTTACTCCTAAAGGAATATCAGCAGGGAAGATAGAAGAGTATCCACTAGTCCAGACTGTATCACCTGGTTGGAACTTGTACTGGAGAGGAATCTCCTTCAATATGGCACCATTACTAGTGCGGCCATCCCAAATAAGAGGACCTACGGCTCCTTCATTACCCAGTCTTGCACTGATGCTGACTTCTGAGTTCATGAATGAAAGTGCGTATGAATAGTGCTTGCCTACAGCATCAATGATACCAATTACACCTTGGCTTGAGATGAGTCCGGCATGAGTACCTAGACCATCTTCTGAGCCCTTGTTGATGATTATGTAGTTATGCTGCTTGTTTCTGCTGTTCTTAACAATTCTGGCAGGAGTATATGTGAAACCATCAATTGCTTTGAGGTAATCAAGGTTCATATAGTTCTCAGTTGCCTCAATTGCAGCAGCGTTCTTGTCTGCTCTCAACTCTTCGTTTAGCATGAATTTCTCTTCTGCAAGGGCTTCGTTCTGCTTTCTGAGTGAGAAATAGTACTTGATTGATTCGCTTTGACCCCAAGCCTTAGCCATGAACTGGTGTCCTACTCTGGAAATCCATATCTCCTGTAGCTGCCCGTTTTTGGTGAGCAACGAAAATGCAGCGATCTCCAGGATTATGAAGATCACTGTATTTATGATTGTTGGGATTATCTTGCTCTCTTTAGGCATTATCTCATGAGGAATGAGTAGTTGTCTGTATTCTTAAGAGCGATGCATGTGCCTCTTGCTACTGCACGGAGCGGATCCTCTGCTACATGGAAAGGAATGTTCACCTTCTCGGAGAATCTCTTTGCGAGACCTCTAAGGAGAGCTCCACCGCCGGAAAGGAAGATTCCGTTCTCGACGATATCAGAATAAAGCTCAGGAGGTGTGTGCTCAAGTACATGGAGTATAGAAGTCTCGATCTTTGCGATAGACTTGTCAAGACAATGTGCGATCTCCTGGTATGTGATAGTAGCGTCAACAGGATGAGCAGTCATGAGGTTAGGACCTCTGACTGTGAGAGGATCAGGTTCAACATCAAGGTCAGTGATTACTGAACCTACTGCGATTTTGATCTTCTCGGCAGTGATTTCACCAACACGGATGTTGTGCTGCTGCTTGAGGTAATCCTGAATGTCAGCTGTGAATTCATCACCTGCTGTACGGATACTGTCCTGCTGAACGATACCTCCAAGTGAAATGACAGCGATCTCAGTAGTACCACCACCGATATCAACTACCATGTTACCCTTAGGTGCTTCCACATCAAGACCGATACCTAGGGCTGCTGCCATAGGCTCGTAGATAAGATACACGTCACGTCCTCCGGCGTGCTCCGAAGAATCTCGGACAGCACGGATCTCAACCTCAGTACTGCCGGAAGGAATACCTACCACAATCTTGAGGTTTGGAGTGAAAAGACTCTTGTGCTTGCTGTTTACCTGCTTGATGAATGCTCTGATCATCATTTCAGCAGCGTTGAAGTCAGCGATTACACCGTCACGAAGAGGTCTGATTGTTCTGATGCCAGGGTTTACTCTTTCATGCATCAGTTTGGCCTTCATGCCTTGTGCGATGCACTTGCCTGTATTGTTGTCAATTGCGACTATGCTTGGTTCGTCAAGAGCGATCTGATCATTCTGGAAAATGACGGTGTTTGCAGTTCCGAGATCAATCGCAAGTTCTTGAGTCAAAAATGAAAATGCCATATTTCTACTAATTGTTCCCTCGCGGGCAAAATTCGTGTCAAAAGTACGAAAAAAGTTTAACTTTGTCTAGTCCAAATTTTAGATAATCCGATGGAAAGAAAAAAATATGTTATCATTATGGCGGCCGGCCATGGAACTAGAATGGGAAGTTCAATCCCTAAACAGTTTATAGAACTTGATGGTAAGCCAATTCTTCAGATTTCGATTGAAAAATTCATCACGGCTTACCCTGAAATCAGGGTGATAACAGTTCTTCCGGATGATTATATCCAGATGTGGAAAGATTACTGTCTGAAGAACAATTTCTCTTGTCCACAGATTTTCGTGAAAGGTGGTATAACTCGTTTCCATTCAGTTAAAAACGCCCTTGCAAAGGTTCCAGAAGGAGCTGTTGTGGCTGTTCATGATGGCGTTCGCCCAATGATATCTGTTGATCTTATCAGACAGATGTACGAGAAGATGGAAAGTGGTTTGGATGCCCTTATTCCTATAACACCATCTGTTGATACTCTGAAGGCTGTTCGTCTAGTAAAGTATGAAGATGGATCTCAAAAGTATGAGACAATCCCAGATAAGGAGATTGACAGATCAGAAGTGTTCGGAGCGCAGACTCCACAGATCTTTGACTCTACTCTCTTGAAGTCATCATATAGACAGGCATTTGAAACATCATTTACAGATGATGCTTCAGTGGCTGCAAAAAACGGTGTTAAACTAGATTATATACTAGGAGAACGCACAAATATAAAGATCACAACCCCGGAGGATTTGATCTTTGCCAAGACTTATCAGGAAGTTCTTAAAGGATAGGTTTTCTACTGAGATCCTTAACCCAGATCTGTCTTTCGATAGACTGGTGAAGAGAAATCATTGTCTCTGTTGACTGCACATATGGAATCTTCTGAATTGTGTTCAATATGATGTCCATAAGGTGGTCGTTGTCAAGACAATACACCTTCAATAGAAGTGAAGATCGTCCTGTAACGAAATGGCATTCAACAATTTCTGGAATCTGCTTCAAAGATTCAACAACTTCGTTGTATCTGTTAGCTTCAGAAATTGTCATGTTGATGAATGCACATACGTTTAGACCGATTGCCTGAGGTTTTACAAGAATCTGAGAACCGGTGATAATACCATTGTTCTCCATTCTTTTAACTCTCTGGTGGATAGCTGCGCCGGATACATTACACTCTCTAGCAATTTCAAGGAAAGGCTTTCTTGCGTTCTTTACTAGGAATGAAAGTATCTTCTGGTCAATCTGGTCAATATGATAGGATGACATGGTGTTTATTTGTTAGTTCTTTTTTTGAAATTTCCTCTTTTAGATGCAGTAGGTGTGCTGCTATTAATGATAGCAAGGCAATCCTCTTCGGTTAGTGTAGCGGCATCCTTACCTGCTGGAATCTTGTAGTTTGCTCCAGCATGCTTGATGTATGGACCGTATCTTCCGTTGATTATCTGAATGTCATTATCTGTGAATTCAGCAATCTTGTCATTTACAGGTGTGCTTGAAAGGCTCTCATCAATAAGTGCTATGCAGTCTTCAAGTGTAATGCTAAGAGGATCTTTGCCTTTATGAAGCTTGATATTCTTATCACCGTATTTGAGATATGGTCCGAATTTACCCTTAGTGGCAATGATGTCAACGCCGTTGTGGTTTCCGACAGTCCTTGGAAGCTGGAATAACTTAAGAGCATCTTCTAGTGTGATGCTTTCGATAAGCTGTCCCTTTCCTAAAGAAGCATACTGTTTGCTTTCGCCATCACCCTTCTGTACAAAAGCACCATACTGACCGAACTTTGCAACCAGCGGCTGTCCGTCTGTTGGGTCAACACCAAGTTCTCTTGAGTAGTGGTCGTAGATACCATTGCTGAGAGTTTCATCGATCTTGGTGTGGAAAGGAGAGTAGAACTCGCCGATAACGGAAGTCCAGCTCTTGCCCTCCTCTTCAATTTTATCGAACTCAGTTTCAACATTGGCTGTGAAATCATAGTCCATGATGTTGCTGAAGTTCTTTACAAGGAAATCGGTTACAATCATTCCGATCTGCTGAGGAAGGAGTTTACCCTTCTCTGCTCCGATAGTCTCAGTCTTATCCTTAGGTGTAATTGTAGAGTCTTTCAGTATATAGTCGGTTACCTGAACCTTCTTACCTTCCTTGTCTCCCTTTACAAGATATCCTCTTTCTGTTGTGAGGGTACTGATAGTTGGAGCATAAGTAGAAGGTCGTCCGATTCCGAGCTCTTCAAGTTTCTTTACAAGAGTTGCTTCTGAATAACGAGGAGCTGCTTGTGTGAACTTGCAAGATGCGGTAATCTCCTTGTTCTCCATGATATCACCTGTGTTGAGATCTGGTAGTATTACCTCATCGCTGCTTGGATCCTGGTCATCAGTTCCTTCCATATATACCTTAAGGAATCCGTCAAAGAGAATCTGGCTTGCCTGAATAGCGAAAGTCTCGCTTCTCTTGTCTGATGCTACCTTGATTGATGTATTGAGAACGCCTGCACTTGCCATCTGGGATGCAACTGTTCTCTTCCAGATAAGGTCGTAAAGTTTCTGCTCCTGAGCGGTTCCTTCAATAGTTGTATTTTTGATGAAAGTAGGTCTAATGGCCTCATGAGCTTCCTGGGCACCTTTTGTCTTGGTCTGGAACTGGCGTACCTTAGAATAGTTCTCACCGTAGTTCTCGTTGATGTATTCCTTGGCTGTGTTAAGAGCAAGGCTTGAAAGATTGGTCGAGTCAGTTCTCATGTAGGTGATGTAACCACTTTCATAAAGAGACTGAGCAATCTTCATTGTCAGGCTGACAGGGAAGTGGAGCTTTCTAGCTGCTTCCTGCTGAAGTGTAGATGTTGTGAAAGGTGGCGCAGGGTTTCTCTGGCCTTCTTTTGCATCGATGCTTGAGATAGAGAATGTTGCGCCAATAGAGTCCTGTAAGAACTTCTGAGCATCTGCGGCATTGTCGAACTTTGTATCAAGAGTTGCCTTGACCTTAACGCTAGCGTTAGTTCCCTTAGGGTGGAACAATGCGTCTACTTTATAATAAGGTGTGCTATTGAAAGCAAGGATTTCATTCTCACGATCGACAACAAGTCTAAGTGCAACTGACTGAACTCTACCAGCAGAAAGCCTTGGCTGAATCTTTTTCCAAAGAACCGGAGAAAGTTCAAATCCGACCAAACGGTCAAGTACTCGTCTTGCCTGCTGAGCGTCAACGAGTCTCATGTTGATTGTCCTAGGATTCTTAATCGCGTTCTGGATGGCAGTGTTTGTAATCTCATGGAATACAATTCTGTGGGTCTTTGCAGGATCAAGTTTAAGTGTTTCTGCAAGATGCCATGAAATAGCCTCTCCCTCGCGGTCCTCATCGGATGCTAGCCATACAGTGTGAGCCTTGGCAGCAAGAGTCTTAAGCTCGCTTACGGTCTTTTTCTTGTCTGCAGGAATAACATATTCCGGTGCAAAATTATTTGATACATCAACGCTCATCTTCTTTTCCTGAAGGTCGCGGATGTGTCCAAAGCTAGGTTTTACTATATAATCGTTTCCAAGAAACTTCTGTATTGTCTTTGCCTTTGCAGGTGACTCGACTATTACAAGATTCCCCTCCATATCTACTCAAAAATTTGTCTTGAATTTGCAAAGTAAGGTACAAAACCGGGTATTTTCCAAATTTTGTTGTTAATTTTGCGATTTATGGGGGCAGTGTATTGTCCCATAATAATTTATTATTATGACAGAAAATACTCAAAAAAAGATAGTCAAGTGGTTTTGGATTGTATTTGCAATTCCATTCGTTTCATTGATTGCTCTGTTCCTTTTGGTGTGGGCATTTGCCGATATACCTTCATTTGAGGAATTGGAGCATCCGGACAGTAAACTGGCAACTCAGGTTATCGCTTCTGACGGTGAGATTCTCACAACATTCCATATTGAGAATAGAACATATGTAAGCTATGATCAGCTTTCACCATATATTGTGAATGCAGCTGTGGCTACAGAGGATGTACGCTTCTATGAGCACTCTGGTATTGACTTCAAGAGTCTTGGACGAGTTCTTGTGAAGACTCTTCTTATGAACAATTCAAGTCAGGGTGGTGGTAGTACTATTACCCAGCAGCTGGCTAAGACTCTTTATCCTCGAAAGGAGGTTGAGAGCAAGATTCCAGGATGGTCTAAAATCAATATGGTTTGGATCAAACTCAAGGAGTGGATTACTGCTGTAAAGCTTGAAAGAGACTATACAAAGGAAGAGATCATAGATATGTATCTTAACTCCATTTTCTTTGGTAGTGGTGCATATGGCGTAAGAGCTGCTTCTGAGACTTTCTTTGCAAAGGCTCCTATTGATCTTAACATTGAGGAGAGTGCTATGCTTGTTGGTATGGTTAATAAGCCAACACGTTACAATCCGGCTCTCAATCCAGAGAAGGCTCTTATCAGAAGAAACTTTGTCATTGGTCAGATGGAAAAGGCAGGATTTATTACTGCAGCAGAAAGAGATTCCATCAGACAGGTGCCAATCCAGCTCTCTTATCAGATTCAGGACCACAATGCTGGTCTTGCACCTTATTTTAGAGATATGCTCAGAAAGACAATGAACGCAAAGAAACCTCGTCGTGGAGATTACTCCAACCCTGAAGATTTCTCGGCTGACTCACTCCTTTGGGCTGATGATGATTTCTATGGATGGCTTAACAAAAATAAGAAGGCAAATGGTGAATCGTATAATCTGGACAAGGATGGCTTAAAGATATACACTACAATCGACTCCAAGATGCAGAAATATGCAGAAGAGGCGGTTGCAGAGCATCTTGGAAAGAATCTCCAGATCAGTTTCCAGAAAGATCTTCGTTCAAAGACAAACAAACCATTCTCTAATGATGTAGATGAGGCTACTAGAAACAGAGTCATGTCTCAGGCTAGAAAGTGGAGTGACAGATATAGACTTCAGAAGAAGGAAGGTGTGTCAGAGAAGGAGATTCTGGATGGCTTCTCTGTTCCTGTGAAGATGAGAGTGTTTGCTTGGAACAAGCAGGGTTATGTTGATACAACTATGACTCCTGATGACTCTATCCGTTACTACAAGTCGATTCTTAGAGCGTCGTTCATGGCGATTGAACCTAATACAGGTTATATCAAGGCTTATGTCGGTGGCCCTAACTATAGATACTTTAAGTATGACAATGTCCGTCAGGGAAAGAGACAGGTTGGTTCAACTATCAAGCCTTTCCTCTATACTTTGGCAATGCAGGAGGGTATGACTCCTTGTGATCAGGTTGTCAATGTTCCTCAGACATTCATCATCGGAGAGAATACATGGACACCACGAAGTACTGACAAGGACATCTGGATCGGTAAGACTGTGACACTCAAGTGGGGTCTTACTAACAGCTCTAACAATATCTCTGCGTACCTTATGAAGAGATTCGGACCGCAGGCTATGGCAGAGATGATGAGAAAGATGGGTATTCAGAGCCATCTTGAAGAAGTGCCTTCTTTGTGCGTCGGTCCAGCTGACATTTCTCTTTATGAGATGGTATCAGCATATAATACATTCCCTTCAAAGGGTATTTATGTGACTCCAATTTTTGTTACCAGAATAGAGGATAATCAGGGTAATGTCCTTTCTGAGTTTACTAACAAGAGAAAGGAAGCTATCAGTGATGCTACGGCTTATCTTATGGCTAACCTCATGCAGGGTGTTATCAATCAGGGAACAGGTGCACGTCTTCGTTCTACCTACAAGTTGAAGGGTCAGATTGCGGGTAAGACTGGTACTACTAATGATAATGCTGACGGTTGGTTCATCGGTTATACTCCATCTATTACCGCTGGCGTTTGGGTCGGTGCTGAGGATAGACAGGTTCACTTCCAGTCTCTAGCCCTCGGTAGTGGTTCAAATATGGCACTTCCTATCTGGGGTATCTGGATGAACAAGATTCTTGCAGATGGTACTTTAGGCATTTCTGAATCAGATAGATTCATTGCTCCTGCTGGTATTTCTCTTAACCTTGATTGTACCGGTGGAGATGAGGATGCTGCTGAAAAGCAGGCTTCTCTTCAGGAACAATATGGATTCGACTAATAGATTTAACTATTCATCATATGAGCAAATATAATTCGGTAGCTGTAATGTATGGTAGCGACTCTTCCGAGTGGGAGGTTGCATGTAAGAGTGGAAAGTATACAGCTTCCAATATTGATTCTACAAAATATGACATGTACGAGATCTTTGCCAGATTCGGAAAATGGCAGCTCGTGGCATATAGAAAGAAGAACTCTGATCTTGTGACATTCCCAGAGGATGCAAGACCAGAAATAGACAAGACTGATTTCTCTGTGGTAATTGCGGGAGAAAAAGTCAAGTTCGATTATGTTTATATAATGC
>JAKSJT010000052.1 GCA_024402125.1 Bacteroidales bacterium | reverse complement strand
GGGATTCCGTAGTGCTTGACAGGAGTGAGACATGCTGCTGTCAGGATATCCATAATATCGTATCCGTCAGAGATGCCCCTTCTTACTATACGGTCGATATGACCTCTGATAAAGTCATTAGGGTGACAGTCATCCGTGCAGAACATGATCATGCCTGGTGCCTCTGAAATAAGAGGAGAAAGAGCCTCGTAATCCTTCGCGGCCGAGCCTTCACGGATTTGGACAATCATTCCACACTTGATTGCAGATCGGCCAGTCTCTATAGATGTGCATTCGTGGTCAGTGGAGATTCCTGCGGCAGCGTAGGACTCTCTGTCTTTTCCAACGAGGCCTGGAGCGTGACCGTCTATTGGCTTTCCTGCAGCTTTGGATGATTGGATCTTCGCCATCACTTCAGGATCTTTTCCAATGACTCCAGGAAAATTCATCATCTCAGCAAGGAAATAGATATCATCCCTTTTCATGAAGCTGTCGACATCCTCTGCTCCTAACACGAATCCGGAAGTCTCAATATCTCTATTGCATGAAGGAACGCATGAAGGTACCCCGAAGGCAAATCTGAAATCAGCCAGCTTTGACAAATCAAGCATTAACTCGATACCTTCTCGTCCCATGACATTGGCAATCTCGTGAGGGTCGCATACAGCACCGATTGTTCCATGCCTAAGAGCAATCCTGGCGAACTCAACAGGAGTCATCATCGAACTCTCAATATGGACATGAGAGTCTATGAATCCTGGCATATAGTATGGTGCATTCTTCTCAACTTCACATTCTGTAATTGAGTCAATGACTCCGTTCTTGACATTTATTTCTCCACCGAAGATGCGTCTTGATACTAAATCTACGATGTGCCCTCGAAAAGTTGCATTTGCTGCCATAAGTTATCCTGATAAATGCTGGTTAATAGATGTAGTAGTTTCTTAAATCCAAATCTATCAATCTTTTACTAAATATCCAAAACAAAAAATGCCATAACTCTTCTCTGAGAATTATGGCATATGATAAATATTAAAGGATTACTATTCGTTATTCTCCTCTTCGTCTATGTGCTTATCGAATGCTTTTACGATCTTGCTGACAAGAGGGTGACGGACAATGTCCTCATTTGTGAACATGATTGTGCTGACTCCCTTGATGTCTTTAACCAGCTTGATACCCTTAAGGAGACCAGAGTCCTCCTTGTGAGGGAGGTCCACCTGGGAAGCATCTCCAGTTACGATAAACTTGGCATTAGCACCCATACGGGTAAGGAACATCTTGAGCTGACCGAGGTTTGTGTTCTGAGCCTCATCAAGGATAACACAAGCCTTGTCAAGTGTTCTACCTCTCATGTATGCAAGAGGAGCGATTTGTATGGTTCCATCCTGCATGAACTCCTGAAGCTTCCTGGTTGGGATCATATCTCCAAGGGCATCGTACAGAGGCTGGAGATACGGATCAAGTTTGTCCTTCAGGTCACCAGGAAGGAAGCCGAGTCTTTCTCCGGCTTCGACCGCTGGTCTAGTCAGGATGATACGCTTAATCTCTCTATTCTTTAGAGCTCTTACAGCAAGCGCAATCGCAATGTATGTTTTACCTGTACCGGCAGGACCCACAGCGAAGATAAGGTCATTCTCAAAGTAAGCCTTTACCAGCTGCTGCTGAGTCTTGTTGCGGGCCTTGATAGGCTTGCCGTCTGTTCCATGGACAATAGGAGCATCATCTGCCAGCTTGTAGTTCTCAGGTGATGAATCAGCATCAAAGATATCTTCTACATCATAAGGGGTGAGGTTCATCTTGTGCTTTCTTCTATCAACTAGCTCTGCGAATTTCATGGTGAACTCTTCGATATCCTCCTGCTTTCCATCAAGGATCAGTTCGTTGCCTCTTGCAACCACTCTAAGCTCAGGGAAGTGCTTGCAGAACTCTGACAGTATCTTGTTCCCCGCTCCGTAGATTTCGAGCGGATCCATTTCTTCAAGTACGATGTTTTTCTTCATCTTTCTATTTAATCTTCAATTCCAGTTGCGTCCTTTACCTGTTTGTAGGTTGAGACCATATTGTCATAATCATAGTCGCTCTTCCAGAGTTCCTTTTTCCCAAGGTACTCCTTTAGAGGAATAGTAGCGTAACTATCTGTAAGAGTTCCAGGAAGAGTGCACCACATGAATTCAAGTTCAGGTGTCAGCATCTTTGCCGGTTCTCCATTCTTTGCTGTAACGATCTTCACCGTAACCATCAGCTCAAGTCTTGTGTACTTGGCACTCATGTTTGAAACGGCGTTTCCCATAGAGTAAATCACATGGGTGGAACCAATCTTGCAAGTATCCTGAACAACATGAGGATGTGCTCCTACGATTAAGTCCACACCTTCCTCTGACAAGAACTTCGCAAGGTTCTCCTGAGTCTTTCCGTGGTTCAGGACATACTCGGCACCCCAGTGAGGGAGAGCAATAATGAATTCAGCTTGTTTCTCCTTAGCTCTTTCTATGGCCTGGTGGATTTCCTCACGATTGGTGTAGTTTATCTTTGGCCACTGTGCACTGAGAGTTGTATTTGTCCCGTATGTAAAGTTTATGAGAGCAATCTTTGTGCCCATTACAGAAATCATCAAAGGGTTCCTGCGTGGGTAGTCCTGCTCATCCTTTGAAATTCCAGTGTATAGGATCCTATTATCAGACTCCATGCTGTCATAGGCTTCAATTGTTCTCTGAAGACCTCTTGTGCCTTTGTCTGTTATATGGTTATTTGCAGTTAAGAATACATCAACTCCGCAGTCTGTGATATACTCTGCATATGCATCTGGGGCTGAGAATGCCGGATATCCTGAATACGGTTCTCCGGCTAGGGTGAATTCCATGTTGGCGATAGCTACATCTGCTTTTTCCAGTCTGTTTCTGATTGGCTCTAGGAAAGTTCTGCAATCGTATCCAAGCTGCTTCTGGTGCATCATCACATCCCCGATGAATACCATTGAGATGGTATCCGCCGGCTGAGGGATAGGCTTTGGGAATGGGACAACAAACTGGTTACCCCATGTCTGAGCTGATGCAAAAGGTGTAATTGTTATCAGCGCTAAGAGTGTTGCAAGAAGCTTAACTACCTTATTTGCCATTTGTTCTATGGTTGATTACAACGACGGTAGTGTCATTCAGTCGGATCTTCAGCCATGAAGAGAGCTTGTCAATTTGCTCGTTAGTCAGGGCTTTCTTGCTTCCTGCAATGGCAACTATATGTTTCTGTGCGCCAAGTGAGTCTACACTGACTTCCGCTCCTTCTGAGAGTGAAATGGATGTGATATCAGGGTACTGGGCCTTCACTTCCTTTGCTATCTGGACGTATGGAATCTCGGAAGATCTGATAGCACTTATCTGGGCTTCAAGTTCCCTTATCTGCATTTCTTTTCTGTTGATTTCGGCATCAGTTCTGTCGTAGATACCCTTCATAAGCTTCTCGGAACTGTCGTCCTCTGTACCGATGACATGCTCCCTGATCGCAATCTGGTTCTCTCCGATTCCTAATGATATAGCACTGTTGATCATCGCCTCCTTTGTCTCGGCCTTTAGTGCTCCACCAGTTACATGAACTGTTACAAATCCACCGTTCTTGTCCTCTTTATGAACGTCATAGATATAGACATTGTCGATAGCTTTGTTCGCTTCAATGAACATGTTGACTTTGTTCTCGAAATTGGTGTATCGGATCATGTTGACAGCAGACCAGATACTTGGAACTACGATCAGGAATACAACAGCTGAGATAACGGTCTTTGTCCTTTTCGCCTTTGCTTCATCTGCGTAGCTGGCTTCCTGGAAACCAAAGTACTTGACCATTGTATAGGTGGCAAGAGAGATGAATACGAAGTTGATACAGAAAAGGAACATTGCTCCGATAAAAGCGGAGAAAATTCCGTTTGCAAGTCCGTATCCTGCTGTACAGAGAGGTGGCATAAGGGCAGTTGCAATAGCAACTCCTGAGAGTACAGTTCCTCTAGGGTTATCCTTGCGGCATACCTCGAATATACCGATGAGACCACCGGCAAAAGCGATTCCGACATCATAGATTGTAGGGTTGGTTCTTGCCTGGATCTCAGTTGGATTAACAAGATTAAGCGGAGTGATAAGGAAATATATCACAGATGCTGCCAGTGCAATACCTACCATAATCAGGAAGTTCTTCACTGCTTCTCGGAGAAGCTCTGTGTCGTTGGTTCCTAGTGCAAGACCGGTAGCATAGATTGGTCCCATAAGAGGGGAGATTAGCATGGCTCCGATAATAACCGGAATTGAATTAAGGTTCAGACCAATAGATGCTATGACAACAGAGATCGCAAGGATCCATACGTTTGGTCCTTTGAATACCATGTTGCCCTTGATGTACTTGGCAGCTGCTTTAGTGTCTATGTGTTTCGAAACATTTACTGTTTCTTTCAGAAGTGTGGTAAGGCTTTTGAATGTACTCATGATACAAATATATATATAATATTTTTAAGGGGGTATTTTTTGCTCCCCGTTAATAATTACTTAAATTTGCAAGTTATAGCATTTTTAGGAGTTCTATGAAGAGAATAGTAATCATACTGATGATGGCTGTGACCATGTTTATGGCCATGGGTTGCGACTTTTTCCGTTCAATTGCAGGTAGACCAACTTCTGCCGAGATTGATATAAAGAGGGAAATGATTGCAGCGCAGGAAGCCGCCCATCAGGCTATGCTCGATTCTGTCAGAAGAGTCGAGAAGCAGCTTGCTGACTCTTTGGCTCTGGCTGATTCTCTTGAGAAGATGAATGTCTCTGTCTGGGACACTTCTAAGTTCGGTGGTATCAAGACCGGTGATCTGGGAAAGACCTATTACATTATCATCGGTGCGTTTATGGACAAGAACAATGCTGAGAGGAAGATGAACGAAATGATTAAGAAAGGCCATAAGGCTGAAATCATCGGATTCAAAAACCAGTTCACAGCAGTTGGCATCTGTCCGTCAGACAAAAAAGCCGAAGTCTCAGATTCCCTTTCAAGACTTGTTTCAATCGGTGCAATCGGCAAGGACTCCTGGATACTTGTTAACAGCAAATAGTAGGTAAGTCAGTAGTCAAAGTATGAGAAATTTATTTAAACCGCTGGCAGCACTTGCATTTATACTGCTTTTTGCCGCAAACGATTCGTTCGCTCAGTTTAGAACGGATAGTGACTATTCATCCCTCTATGACAGTGAGACTGTTGCTGCCTTGAGGGAACACATAAGATTTATCTCCTCAGCAGCCATGGAAGGAAGAAAACCTGGCTCAGAGGGAGAATACGAGACAGCAAAGTATATCACTGAGATACTTGAGTCCTATGACATCGATGTCATCTCAGGCGAGGCTGGTGATGTATTTGGTCTGAAAGGCGAGACAGACACTCTCACTTCCAGAAATGTCGTTGCCTATATCCCTGGATATGACAAGGCACTTCGTGACCATTACATCGTAATAGGTGCCAGAATGGACAACCTTGGAGTGCTGGACATCAATATCGATGGACAGAAGCACGAGAGGATCATGTACGGAGCCAACGGTAATGCTTCCGGAGTCGCTACACTGCTGGAGCTTGCAAGGATGCTGAAGACAAATCAGGTTCTAATGAGAAGATCAGTTCTTCTTATTGGATTCGGAGCATCTTCAATGATGGAGGCTGGTTCATGGTACTTCCTTAACCGTTCATTCAAGGATGTTGAGAAGATTGATGCGATGATCAACCTTGATATACTTGGATGTGGTGCATCAGGATTCTATGCTTTCACTTCATCGAATCCTGACATGAACGCTCAGCTAGATGCTCAGGCTAGGGAACTTCAGCCTATAGTACCTACTCTGACTGCAAAGGAGCCGTTCGCTTCCGATCATAGATCATTCTATGAGAAGGAAATCCCGTCGGTGCTGTTTACTACTGGATCATATCCTGAGTATAACACTGACAAAGACACCGAGTCTATCATTGACTATGACACAATGGAAAGGGAACTTGAATACATCTTCAATTATACCCTTGCCACAATCAATGGTCCTAGACCGATATTCAATGCTTCGTCAGAACTTAAGAAAAGAGTGGCAGACGACAATGTGTTCGCTTACTACGACTGTGATGTCAGACCGTCTTTCCTCGGAAGCGCAGACCCTAAGGTATTCCTTGAGAGGTGGGTTTACCAGTATATTAAGTATCCTGAGGAGTGCATCTATAACGGAATTCAGGGAAGAGTCCTTGTTGACTTTATCATTGACGAGAAAGGTAAGGTGACAGATGTCAAGGTTCTTCGAGGAGTAGACGAGCTTCTGGATGCTGAGGCTGTAAGAGTTGTCAAGGCATCTCCAGACTGGAAACCAGGTAGAGTCCGTGGCCAGAAGGTCAAGTCAGAGATTTCCCTTTATGTCGAGTTCAGGCTCGAGAAGAAAGGAGCAAAGAGAAGAAAATAAAAACAAAATATAGTTATGGAATACGATTTCAAACAGATTGAGAAAAAATGGCAGGCCAAGTGGGCTGCAGAGCAGACATTCAAGGCTTCTGAGGACAAGTCAAAGCCTAAGTATTATGTACTTGACATGTTCCCATATCCATCAGGAGCTGGTCTTCATGTAGGTCATCCTCTCGGTTATATTGCCAGTGATATTTTCTCAAGATACAAGCGACTTAAAGGATTCAATGTCCTTCACCCAATGGGATACGATGCATTCGGACTCCCTGCAGAGCAGTATGCTATCCAGACTGGTCAGCATCCTGAGAAGACAACAACAGATAACATCAACCGTTACCGTCAGCAGATGGACCGCATCGGTTTCTCTTATGACTGGGATAGAGAGGTTCGTACATGCGATACAGCTTACTACAAGTGGACACAGTGGGCATTCCTCAAGATGTTCGAGAGCTGGTTTGACAATGACGCTCAGAAGGCAAAGCCAGTTGAGGAACTCGTTGCAGCATTCGAGAATGGTGGATCAGCAGCAGTAAACGCTGCACATTCTGACCACAAGGCATTCTCTGCTGAGCAGTGGAAGGCATTCTCTGCTAAGGAGAAGTCAGATATGCTCATGAACTACCGAATCGCTTATCAGGGCGAGTCATCAGTTAACTGGTGTGCGGCTCTTGGAACTGTACTTGCTAACGATGAGGTAAAGGACGGTCTTTCAGTTCGTGGAGGTTTCCCTGTTGAGCAGAAGAAGATGACTCAGTGGCAGCTTAGAGTTTCTGCATACGCAGGACGTCTTCTCGATGGTCTTGATACAGTTGACTGGACAGATTCTCTTAAGGAGATGCAGCGTAACTGGATCGGTAGATCATACGGAACAGAAGTTCTTTTCAAGACATACAACGGAGACAAGGAAGTAGATGTTACAATCTTCACAACTAGAGTTGATACAATCTTCGGAGTAACATTCATGGTTCTTGCACCAGAGAGTGAACTTGTCGCTCAGCTTACAAGTCCTGAGCAGAAGGCAGCAGTAGAGGAGTATCTTATCCAGTGTAAGAAGAAGACTGAGCGTGAGAGAATCGCTGAGACAAAGTCAGTGACAGGTGTATTCTCAGGTTCATATGCTGTTAACCCTCTTACTAACGAGAAGGTTCCTGTATGGATCTCCGAGTACGTGCTTGCTGGTTATGGTACAGGTGCCATTATGGCAGTTCCTGCTCACGATAGCCGTGACTATGCATTTGCAAAGAAGTTCGATCTTCCTATCATTCCTCTTATCGAGGGTTGCGATGTATCTACTGAGAGCTTCGATGCTAAGGAAGGTGTAATGTGCAACTCTGGTTTCCTTAACGGCATGCAGGTTAAGCAGGCTATTGAGGCTGCTAAGGATTATGTTGAGGAGAAGGGTCTTGGACGCCGCAAGGTCAACTATAGACTTCGTGATGCCATCTTCTCTCGTCAGAGATATTGGGGTGAGCCATTCCCAATCTACTATAAGGATGGTATTGCAACTCCAGTTCCTTATGACAAACTTCCTGTAGCTCTTCCTGAGATCACAGAGTTCAAGCCAACAGAGACAGGTGAACCACCTCTTGCTAGAGCAAAGGACTGGACATACGAGGGATATCCTCTCGAGCTTAGCACAATGCCTGGTTTCGCAGGATCAAGTGCATACTATTTAAGATATATGGATCCTCACAATGAGAATGCTCTCGTTGACAAGGATACAAATGCATACTGGCAGAACGTTGACCTTTACATCGGTGGAACAGAACATGCAACAGGTCACCTTATCTACTCAAGATTCTGGAACAAGTTCCTCTTCGACCTTGGTTATGTATGCAAGGACGAGCCGTTCCAGAAGCTTGTTAACCAGGGTATGATCCAGGGACGCTCTAACTTCGTCTACAGAGTTGTTGGAACAAACAAGTTCGTTTCACTTGGCCTCAAGGATCAGTACGAGACTCAGGAGATCCACGTAGACATCAACATCGTTCGTAACGACAAGCTCGATCTCGAGGCATTCCGTGCTTGGAGACCAGAGTTTGCAGAGGCTGAGTTCATCCTTGAGAACGGTGACTATGTTTGCGGTCATGCTGTCGAGAAGATGAGTAAGTCTATGTTCAATGTTGTGAACCCAGACAACATCTGTGACTCTTATGGTGCTGACACACTCCGTCTCTATGAGATGTTCCTTGGTCCTGTTGAGCAGAGCAAGCCATGGGATACAAAGGGTATCGACGGAGTTAACCGTTTCCTTAGAAAGTTCTGGAGACTCTTCTTCGACGGTGATACATGTCTTATCAATGATGAGAAGGCATCGCCAGAGGAACTTAAGGTTCTCCATAAGCTTATCGGCAAGGAGCAGTCAGACATTGAGACATTCTCATACAACACTACAATCAGTGCATTCATGATTGCAGTGAATGACCTTTCTGCACTCAAGTGTTCTAAGAAGGAGGTTCTTGAACCTCTTGTTATCCTCCTTTCACCATTCGCTCCACACATCGCTGAGGAGCTTTGGGAGATCCTCGGACACTCAGGCAGCATTTCATATGCTACATTCCCTGAGTATGTAGAGGCATACACAATCGAGAATAATGCTACATATGCAGTTTCATTCAACGGTAAGACAAGATTCACAGTAGACCTCCCTAAGTCAATGGGCAAGGACGAGGTTGAAGCTGAAGTTCGCGCTATGGATCAGACTGCTAAGTACACAGAAGGTAAGACAATTGTCAAGGTAATCGTGGTCCCTGGAAAGATCGTGAACATCGTTGTCAAGTAGTAAGCCTATATGGCACTTCTGAGAAAGAGTATTAAAGAAACAGTTTGGGATTACCTTGTTCTCTTTTTAGGAACAATAATCTATTGTATAGCATGGGAGTCGTTTTTGATTCCTAATGACATTGCGAGTGGTGGCCTCACAGGTGCCTGTACTATTATACAGATAGCAACTGGAGGTGCCATCCCGGTGTCAACTTCATTCTTCGTACTCAATACACTCCTCCTCCTGATTGCTTTCCTTGTTTTAGGTAAAGGATTCGGGATAAGGTCTGTATTCTGTATACTTCTGTCTTCGCTTATCTTCAAGGTAATGCCGTCTTTTGAGTGGCTTAAGTGCGTTGAAGGTCAGTTCCTTTATCTTGGCAACAAGTTCGTTGTAGCTCTTATCGGTGGTCTTCTGGAATCCGTAGGAGTCGGTATTATCCTCAGTCGTGATGGGTCAACAGGGGGAAGCGATATTGTTGCGATGATGCTCAATAAGTTCTGGCCTATCTCTCCAGGAAAGTTCTACTTGTTCTCTGATCTCTTTATCATTGCGACCATCCTGCTTGTTCCAGGAAGAACATTCCAGGACATGGTGTTCGGATATGTCGCTATGATCACTTTCTCGTTTATGGTAGATTTTGTTCTGCTGGGTAGAAAGTCGACGGCACAGGTTCTGATCTTCTCTGAAAAGTATACAGAGATAGCGGACTACATCATCAATGTCCTTGACAGGGGAGTTACCGCCATCAATTGTATCGGATGGTATACCCAGAAAGACAGGAAGGTTCTTCTTATCATAATCCGAAAGTATCAGATTCATGATATGACTAAGGTTATTAAGCAGATTGATCCTAACGCCTTTATGTCAGTGGCACCAGCTAGCAGTGTGTTCGGTGAGGGATTCGAGGAGATAAAGACTGGAATGTCAGATCTGAAAAATGTTGTTCCGGGAGTGAAACAGGGTGAGTCTCGGGGATAACTGATTATCGATGCATTTCTGGTAAAAAGGATTCCAGGGATGTAGATAAGGACATTTTGAATCCTGCATGTTCATTGTTTGAATTTTTAAAGAACAATTGGCGTGCAGGATGCTTTTTTGTCTAAAGGTCAGCCAATTATACCACAATTTAATTTCCGAATTGGTAAGTGGTTGAACATTGCCTATCAGTAGATTTGCAACGTGCTTTGGCACATGAAATTCGTTGTAAATTTAAACCTGTATTCAAAGTGAATGGAAATTTGTTACTGCTGACCTTTATGCAAGGTCGAACGCTGTCGCTACTACCTTTCCCTGTCTGGGTAATTGCTCCAATTCCAGGATTTGTAGCGCTTATGATTCTAGCTGTTGGGAAATGGAATGAAGCCGCGTTTGACAAGATTTGTAAAATCAGGCTACAGAGGGCACGGGATTTAGAGAAGAAGAAAGACGAGCTTCTTTTTCTGAAGTGTACCAATATGATACGCGCCAAGCAGTTCTACCTCAATGGGAAGTATTCTCTGGAGGAGCTTGCTGAAGATGTGCAGTCTAATAAGTCATATATATCTAAGGCAATAAACACCCAGGCAGGTATGACTTATCCCCAGTATCTTAATAAACTGAGGGTTGAGTATGCTTTGACTTTGATGAAGAAAGATCCGCATATGCCTCTTAGCGATGTTGCCCTTTTGTCCGGATTTTCCCACCAGTCTGCTTTCTCTGACAGTTTCAAGAAGAATGTCGGAGTATCTCCACGAAGTTATCTGGATTCTGTAATGTATCTAAGGGACGCTACTGTTTTTGTGGATTCGGAGCCTCAAATAGTTGAATGCCCTTCCATGATGAAGGTGGAGGAGCAACCAAATTTATCTCGGTTTTCTTAATAGGATGGATAAAGGTTATCTGATGGGCATGTAGTGAAATGCCTCCATCAGGATTGCTCCTAGGAGCTCCATACTTGAGGTCTCCCTTGATAGGGCAACCCATTCCGGACAATTGGCATCTAATCTGATGGTGCCGTCCTGTCAGAAGATTCACTTCCAGAAGGTGAAATCTGTCAGTTTTTCCTATATATGTATATATGAGCTTTGCCAATTTGGCTCCCTTGTTATGCTGTCCGTTCTTTAGGATAAAGCTCTTGTTCATCTTCTCGTTTCGGATAAGATAATTCTCAAGCTGTTCGCTTTTCCTTTCGGGAGCATTTGTGCAGAGTGCCCAGTATGTCTTATGTACCTGGCCTTCTCTGAACATCTCGGAAAGCCTTTCAAGTGCCTTGGAAGTCTTTGCAAGTATTGTAATACCGCTGACAGGGCGATCCAGACGGTGAGGAATGCCCATGAAGACTTTACCAGGTTTTGAGTCGCGCATAGCTATGAAAGCCTTGTAGGTTTCTCCTAAAGGCTCGTCACCTGTTTTGTCTCCTTGTACAATTTCTCCAACTTTTTTCACGACAATAAGAAGATGGTTATCCTCGTATAATATACGTGATTCAAGGTCAGTGTACTCCTCTTTTGTCAGTTCTCTGTATTCCATGCCACAAATGTAGCAAATTAAAATGGTATCTGGGTATGACAAAATGTCATATTGGAGTGTAATGGCACAACATTCGATATAAACCAAATGTCCGCAGGAGAAAGAAGCGGATGTTTAAAACTGATATTAAAAATAAATCGAATATAAATTATGGGAAAAATCATCGGTATTGACTTAGGAACCACAAACTCATGTGTGGCAGTCATGGAAGGTAACCAGCCTACAGTTATCATTAACAACGAAGGTCAGAGAACAACTCCTTCAGTTGTAGCATTCACAGACGGTGGTGAGAGAAAGATTGGTAACCCTGCAAAGCGTCAGGCTATCACAAACCCAACTAACACCATCTTCTCAATCAAGAGATTCATGGGTGAGACTTACAGCCAGGTAACAAAGGAGACAGAAAGAGTTCCTTACAAGGTTGTAAACGAGAACAACACCCCTAGAGTAGATATCAACGGTAAGTCATACTCTCCACAGGAGATTTCAGCAATGATCCTTCAGAAGATGAAGAAGACTGCTGAGGAGTATCTCCGTCAGGAGGTTACAGAGGCTGTTATTACAGTTCCTGCATACTTCTCTGATTCACAGCGTCAGGCAACAAAGGAGGCAGGTAAGATCGCTGGTCTCAATGTAAAGAGAATTATCAACGAGCCTACAGCAGCTGCTCTTGCATACGGTCTTGACAAGAAGAACAAGGATATGAAGGTTGCTGTTTATGACCTTGGTGGTGGTACATTCGATATCTCTATCCTTGAACTCGGTGGTGGTGTATTCGAGGTTAAGTCTACAAATGGCGCCACACACCCTGGCGGTGACG